>CAZIDC010000165.1:0-6650 GCA_964537885.1 uncultured Syntrophaceae bacterium
CTTCATACGAGGCTGGCTACTTGCCGCGCAGCGATAGCCACTGGGTCCCAGACAGGGGAAAAGGGAGGGGAGTAACCCAGATCCAGGTTGATGACATCCTCTACCGTCATCCCGCCCTGAAGGGCCGTGGCGAGCACGTCGATCCGTTTTCCTGCGCCCTCCTTGCCGACGATCTGACCCCCTAAGAGGCGCCCGCTCCCCTTTTCGGCTAAAATTTTCACCGTGATCTGGCCCGTGCCGGGGTAATAGCGGGCGCGTGTGTGGCTGTCAATTTTGGCACTGGCGTAAGAAATTCCAAGCTGTTGCAACTCCTTTTCCTGGAGGCCGGTTCGGGCCACCTCCCAGTCGAAAACCTTGACCATGGCTGTTCCCACAACTCCGGGAAAGGTGGCTTGTCCGCCTGCAATGTTGATTCCGGCTACCCGCCCTTGCTTGTTGGCTACCGTTCCCAGGGCTAAGAAAAAAGGGCGCCGGCTGACGAGATGGAATGATTCAGCACAATTTCCCGCCGACCAAATTCCGCTCCTGGCGGTCTGCATGCGGTTGTCGATTTTGATCCCCCCCGTTTCCCCCACCGGGATCCCGGCCTGAGCAGCCAGTGCCGAGTTGGGACGCACGCCCAGCCCGATGATAACAAAATCGGCCGGAAGGGTCCTTTGGTCTGTAGTAACTCCCCGGATGGTTCCCTGGACCGCTTCAAAACCGACCAGTGATTCCTCAAGGTAGAGCTGGATCCCGGCGGCAACCAAGGCGTTGGCAAGGGGGGCAGCCATGTCGGCGTCCAAAGTGTTCATCACCTGGGCCGTCTTTTCGACCAGGGATACGTTAAGGCCGCGCCGGACCAGATTTTCCGCCATCTCCAGCCCGATGTAGCCTCCCCCGATGATCACTACCTTTTGCGGGTGGGCCTCGTCCACGGCTCGCCGCACCTCAATTCCGCTTTGAAGAGTAGTCAGTTCGTATACCCCCCGGGCGTCAAGCCCGGGAACCTTTGGGCGAATCGGGATCGCGCCGGTGGCGATCATGAGCTGATCAAAAACCTCCCACTCCGTCCGCCCATTTTTTAGATCTTCCACTTTTACTCTTCTTTGCGAGGGGTCAATTTCCTCCACCTTATGGAAGATGCGGGCCTCGATTCCCTGCTTGCGGAAGGCCTCGGGAGAGCGAACTACCAATGGCTTGGCATCATCGACAACCCTGCCGATGTAATAAGGCATTGCTCAGGCGGAATAGGAGGTGTGGGGACTCTGTTCAAAGGCGATGATTTCCAAATCCGGACGCTGCCGGCCGGCCTGGGAGGCGGCGCTCATTCCTGCGGCATTCCCACCAATAACGATTAAGCGTTCTCTATTCATGGTTCCGTCTCTCCTTCAAGAAAAATTAAAGCTCATCTCTGCTCGGAATACTTCCAGCCTGTTTTACATGTACTCCATTTGGCGGGTATAGTTCAAGACAAATTTTAACGACGCCGGAAAGGGTCCTGGAACCCTGACAAGGTTACTTCTCCCACCCCTTTGCGCTGGGCCAGGACTTTGAAAAGCATTCCCATCCCCCCTGGAATTAGGAAGCTCTTCATGGCTAATTTATTTTTAAAAAAATCAGGACCCGGGGACCGGCTGGATTTCTTTTCCCAATCCTCAAGGTCTTGGAGAAGCCCCAGGGCCGTTAAAAATTTGTACTGCTCGCTATACCCCGTTTGGGACAGCCCCAGCGCTTCCCCTTTTTTTATCAGGGCGGTGAAGTTCACATGGGCGGTGATATCCTGGTGGCCGATATGCCGGTAAGGATTGGAAGAGGGCGAATGGCGGAAATAACAGAGGAGGGTTCCTTCCCGGCGGTCCGGGTGATAAAGCTCACCCGCTTCATAGCCGTAATCGATCGTCAGGACAAAACCCCGGTGAAGGCATCGGCTTACTCCTTCCAGCCATTCGAGGGCCTTTAAATTGACCTCGGCCCGCTGCCCATCCTTAAGGGGAGATCCGAAGGAGTGAAAGTATTCCTCGAGGGCGGGGGTTGAAGGGAAACCAGTCTTTTCCACGAAAGAACCGTTCTGAAAGGCCACATATATTTCGGCGAGCTGGCCTTTTTCCTGCTGAACGATATGAACGGGAAGAGCGTCAATCAGTTCGTTGGAAAGGAGACAGCCGGTAAAAGGTTCTTCACCGCTGAGGAGGCGTTCGGGACTCACCCATTTTATTTTTTGGGATGCCGCCAAGGGCGCAAGGAGGATTCTTTGCTCGGCTTTGAAGGGGGGGCTCTTTTCCATAAGAAGGTAGAGGATAACTTTATAAAAACCCGGGAGATTCCTCCGGGAATAATGGAGGATGTCCGAGCAAAGCAATCCTTGGCCGGCCCCCATCTCCGCGATCGTGAAAGGGGAGGGGCGGCCAAGAATTTTCCACATTTCATAAAGCTGGCGGGCGATGAGATGGCCAAAGATAGGATGGACGCTGGAGCTGGTGTAATAATCCCCCCGCGGGCCGATTTTTTCCTTGGGAGAATTGTAATAGCCGTGTTGCGGGTGGTAAAGCACTAAGTCCATAAACTCGACAAAGGGGATCGTTCCTTTTTGCTGGATACGTTCCAGGAGGACCCCCAATAATTCTTTATTTTCTGGCTCGGGCATGTATGCTATTATATCCTAACTTTATTCTTTTGCACCCGGTGAATGGATAGGGTTGTAAGGGGCAAAAGATAGGGTTCAAGGAGTCAAGGGGTCAAGTGAAAAAACTCTGGAAACCTGGGCCCCTCGAGCCGTGGAATCCTTGTTGATATTTAGGAGGAGTAATGAGAAGGAAAGAATTCGAGGTCAGAAAAAAGGATCAAATCGAAGATGTTCTGAAAACCGCCGAGGTCGGCTACTTAGCTTTCAACGGGCCCGATGGCTGGCCGAGGATTACTCCCTTGAATTTTGTCTATGACGGGCGCGTTCTATGGCACGGGGCGATTGCCGGGGAGCGTTTTGAATGCCTGAAGGCAGACCCGCGGGCAACTTTTTCAGCGGTCGGGTTGTACCGATACCTTCCTTCCCATTTAGCCTCCGAAGAAAACGCCACTTCGGCAACGGCCGCATTTAAATCCGTGCTGGTACGCGGTCGCTGCCGGGTTATTGAGGACGCGGAAGAAAAATGCGCCATCCTCAACCAGATCATGGCGAAGTATCAGCCGGAAGGGCGGTATCGAAAAGTATCGCCGCAAGAGTCCATTTACAGCAAGGTTCTTCTGGCAACGGGGGTCTATGCTTTAACGCCCGAGGAAATGGTGGGAAAATTCAAATTCGCGCAGAATAAATCAGAGGAAGACCGGAGGAAAATCGCCGCCAAACTCAAAGAGAAAGGGGGGCCGGTCGATTGGATCGTCGCTGAGGAGATTTTGAAGACCCTATCCTAATTTGTTCCTTTCCCTTCATCATAGGCTCTTTCAAGGAGACGAAAATGCCTTCAGAAGAACATAAAAGACCGGAGGAAAAATTGAGGGAAAAACTCAGCGCTCTTTTCGGCTCCCAGGACCCCCAGCAGAAGAAGAAAAACGCCCTTCCCCCCAAAGCGCACTTCAGCATCTGGTATTTCCTGATCGTCTTTCTCCTGTTTACCCTGGTCCAAAACTACTTTCTGGCCCCCAAGGTGGAGACAATCACCTACGGCAAATTTAAACAATACCTGGCCGAAGGGCAGGTGAACACCGTAACCATCGGCCCGGAAAGCATTACCGGAGCAATCAAGGGGAAAGAGGGAGGCAAGGACCGTGAGTTCATGGCCATCCGGGTGGATGATCCCAACCTGGTCAAGGAGCTGGAAGAGAAAAAGGTCAATTTCTCCGGCCTCTATCAAAGCAAATTTCTGAGCAACCTTCTCTCCTGGATTCTCCCCCTCGGGATTTTTTTCCTGATCTGGCGGTATGCCATGAAAAAGATGGGGCCGGGTTACGGGGTGATGTCTTTCAGCAAAAGCAAAGCCAAACTTTTTGCCGAGGATGAAAGCAAGATCACCTTTGTCGACGTGGCCGGAATCGATGAGGCCAAGGAAGAGCTTGAGGAAGTGGTGGAGTTTTTAAAGAATCCCGGAAAGTTCCAGAAATTAGGGGGGAGGATTCCCAAGGGGGTTCTTCTGGTCGGGCCGCCGGGAACGGGAAAGACCCTTTTAGCCAAAGCAGTGGCCGGTGAAGCGAAGGTTCCCTTTTTCAGCATCAGCGGCTCCGAGTTTGTGGAGATGTTTGTTGGCGTGGGGGCGGCGCGCGTCCGCGATCTTTTCTCACAAGCGGCCAGCCACGCTCCCTGCATCATCTTCATCGATGAGCTCGACGCGCTGGGCAAGGCCCGGGGGATCAACGTCATGGGGGGCCACGACGAGCGGGAACAAACCCTCAACCAGCTCCTGGTGGAGATGGATGGTTTCGAATCCAACAAAGGGGTCATCATTATGGCCGCTACCAACCGGCCGGAGATTTTGGACCCGGCTCTATTGCGCCCGGGACGGTTTGACCGGCAGGTCCTGGTGGACAGGCCGGACATCAACGGCCGGGAAGCGATCCTGAAAATCCATTCTAAACATGTGCTTCTGGCCCCGGAGGTGGACCTGCATAAGATCGCCGCGCGGACACCGGGTTTTGTGGGGGCCGACCTGGCCAACTTAGTCAATGAGGCCGCGCTGCTGGCCGCGCGGAAGAATAAAGAAGAGGTGGAAGCGGGAGATTTCGATGAGGCCATCGACCGGGTCGTTGCCGGGTTGGAGAAGAAGAAGCGGGTGATGAGCCCCAAAGAAAAAGAGATCGTAGCCTTCCACGAGTCCGGCCATGCCATCGTGGCCGAATCCGTCGAACATGCCGACCCGGTCCACAAAATTACCATTATTCCCCGGGGAATTGCCGCCCTGGGATATACCCAGCAGCAGCCCACCGAGGACCGCTATCTGATGACCCGCTCGGAGTTGCTTGACCGGCTCGCCGTTCTCCTCGGGGGGAGGGTTGCCGAGGAACTGGTCTTCGGGGAGATTTCCACCGGAGCCCAGAACGACCTGCAGCGGGCCACGGATATTGCCCGGTCCATGGTCACGGAATACGGCATGAGCGACCGCCTCGGGCTGGTGACTTATGAGCGCGAGCACCGGCCCATGTTCCTGCCGGAGAGCTTTGGACCGAGTAAAACTTACAGCGAGGAGAAAGCCGCGGCCATCGATGAGGAGATTTCCAAGGTGATCGAGGATGCCCATCAAAGGGTGCGGGGGGTTCTGGGCGAGCGGCGGAAAGTTTTGGATGATCTGGCCCATCTCCTGCTGGAAAAAGAAATAGTCCAGGGGGAAGAGCTAAGGAAGATGCTGGCCCAATCGCGAGAATAGCCAGCTCCAAAGCCCGGCTGCCAGGCGGGTGCAATTTTCCGGACTCCGGAGGAGAAGCCCGAGGTAGGAGAAGGTTGGGCCCGGTCGCATGTAGAATTGGCGGATGATCTTGGCGTAGGTCTTCTCCAGGGCAGCGGCGGATAGCCTGGCTGGCCGGAGAAGAAGATTCATGGCGTTCATCTTCGACCAATCTTCGATTAAATCCGGTGAAGTCCTTGCCAGACTATAGATTTCCGTCCCCGGGTAGGGGGTCAGGAAAGAGAGATTCATTTCATCGAGGGGCAGGCGGAGAATAAGGTCGAGCGTCTGGCGTATGGTTGATTCTGTTTCTCCCGGGTAGCCGATCATAAAAAGGCCCTTGGCGCGAATGCCGGCTTCTTTGGTCCAGCGCACGGCCTGTTCGACTTGTTCAATCTTAATTCCCTTTTTAATTCCGTCTAAAATTTCCTGGGACCCGCTTTCAATCCCGTAACTGATCATCCAGCATCCCGCCCGCTTCATGAGAGACAACATTTCCGGGTCCACCGAATCCACCCGGGCGTCGCAATTCCAGCCAATTTTCAGATCTTTTGCGGCCAGCTTTTCACAGAGCCGGATGAGGCGGGCCTTGGAAGCGGCGAATTGATCGTCGGCCAGGACGAGGTGCCGGACCCCGTACTTCTCCCGCAGATGGGTGATTAAATCCAGGAGATAATCCTCGGAAAAGTACCGATAGCGGTTGCCGAAGACCGAACGATCGCAGAAGGTGCATTGCTGGGGGCAGCCCCGCGAGGAGGAAAGCGATGCCGCCGGACCCGAAAGGTAATTCAGGAAAGGGGGCCGGTACCGGTCGGGAAAGAGGGGAAGGAGGTCATAGGCCGGGAAAGGAAGCCGGTCCAGATTTTCGATAAACCTTCTCCGGGGATTAACCACGACTTTTTCTTCCTCCCGGAAAACAGCGCTCTCAGCCCCGCTGAGTTCCCCTCCGCCCTCAACGGCTTCGAGGAGCTCAAGAAAAGCCCGTTCTCCCTCCCCCACAATCCCGTAATCAAAAGCCGGGTAGCGGCGAAAAGTTTCTTCCGGCAGGGCGGTGATATGGGGCCCGCCGGCAAAGGTTAAGACTTTTGGGGATTGATTTTTTAGGGCCCGGGCAATTTTGGCGGCGTTATCCACGGAAGCTGTGGTACAGCTCAAACCCAGGTAATCCGGTTCTTCCTTTAAAATTTCCCCCAGGGTTTGGGCCAACGACAACCCCAATGAAGCGCTCTCAACGATCTTTACCCGATAGCCTTTCTCCCGCAGGACAGCGGCTAAGCTCAAAAGCCCCAGGGAAGGAAG
>CAZIDC010000166.1:0-6624 GCA_964537885.1 uncultured Syntrophaceae bacterium
TGCACGTATTCTTTGGTTACTTTGTCGGGAACGATGATACCGTTCTTACCCCCGGCCTCGATGGCCATATTGGCCATGGTAAGGCGGCTATCCATGGAGAGGTTGGCAATGGCCTCCCCGGTAAATTCCATCGCCCGGTAGAGGGCTCCATCCACGCCAATCCGGCCGATGGTGTGGAGGATCAGGTCTTTCCCATCCACCCAGGGCCGGCGTTTGCCATGGTAGATGAACTTAATGGTCTCGGGGACACGGAACCAGGATTCGCCGGTTATCATCGCGGCCGCCATATCCGTGGAGCCAAAACCGGTGGCGAAGGCGCCCAGGGCTCCATAGGTGCAGGTGTGGCTGTCCGCTCCGACGACCAAGTCGCCGGGAAGGACCAGCCCCTGTTCCGGAAGCAGGGCGTGCTCAATGCCCATCTCCCCGACTTCATAATAATACGTAAGATTTTGCTCCCTGGCAAAATTACGCATGGACTGGCACTGCTGGGCGGATTTGATATCTTTGTTCGGGACAAAATGATCGGGAACCAGGACCACTTTGCCCGGGTCGAAAACCTTGGTGGCGCCAATCCGGTGAAATTCTTCGATAGCAATGGGCGCGGTAATGTCGTTGCCCAATACCAAATCCACCCGAGCGTTGATCAACTGGCCGGGTTCAACTTCTCGAAACCCGGCATGTTCGGCGAGGATCTTCTCGCTGATGGTCATCGGTCGAATCATCCTCAAGCTCCTTTGATGCGTTTCTGGTATTCCAATTTATTCAATCCATTGATATAGGCTTTGGCCGCGGCCATGATGATGTCCGTGTGGGCGCCCTGGCCGGCGACCCGGATTCCGCTCTCTTCCAGGATGACCATCACTTCCCCTTGGGCATCCGTTCCTCCCGTAATGGCGTTTACCGAAAACTTGAGCAGGCGACTCCTGGTTTTGGTAATTTTAGCGATGGTCTTGTACGCGGCATCCACCGGACCGTCCCCGAAACCCGCCTCCTGGAGGATTTTCCCGCCGATTTCCATCTGGACGGTAGCCGTGGGCAAAATCACGGACCCGCTAACGACATTGAGATTGACCAGCTTGTAGATATCGGGGATGCGCAGGATCTCGTCGGCGATGATCGCCTCCAGATCTTCGTCGAAGACCTGCTTCTTTTTATCGGCCACTTCCTTGAATCGCATAAAGGCCTGGTTGAGGTGGGCGTCGCTGAGCTCGTAGCCCAGGGCCTTGATGCGATCGCGGAAGGCATGGCGTCCGGAGTGCTTTCCTAAAACGAGGGTGGACTGCGAGATGCCCACGGATTCCGGGCGCATAATCTCATAGGTCGTCTTCTCCTTGAGAACCCCATCCTGGTGAATGCCGGCCTCATGGGCAAAAGCATTGGCCCCGACAATGGCCTTGTTGGGAGGCACCAAGATGCCGGTAATGCTGGAGAGGAGTCGGCTGGCGGGATAAATCTGTTCCGTCGCAACGCCGACTTCGTATTGGAAAAAATCCCGGCGGGTTTTCAGGGCCATGACGATCTCTTCCAGGGAAGCATTCCCGGCCCTCTCGCCGATGCCGTTGATCGTGCATTCCACCTGACGGGCTCCGTTTTCCACGGCGGCGAGGCTGTTGGCAACGGCCATCCCCAAATCGTTGTGGCAGTGGACCGAGAGGATGGCTTGATGGATGTTCTTTACGTTTTGCCGGAGGAAGGCGATTAGTTTTCCGTACTCCGTCGGGGTAGTATATCCGACCGTGTCCGGGATGTTGACGATTGTGGCCCCGGCTTCGATTGCGGCTTCGACCACCCGGGCAAGGTAATCGGGATCGGAGCGGGTGGCATCCTCGGCGGAAAATTCCACTTCCTGGGTATAGCGTTTGGCATGGACGACGGCGCGTCCGGCTTCCTCTAATACTTCCTCGCGGCTCTTGCGCAGCTTGTGCTGCAGGTGAATGTCAGAAGTGGCGATGAATACGTGCAAAAGCGGGTTGTGGGCGTAGCGCAGGGCTTCCCAGGCGCGGTCAATGTCCCCCGGCGTTGTCCGGGCCAGCCCGGCAATCTGCGGCCCTCGGACTTCCTGGGAAACCCGCTTGACCGACTCAAAATCCCCGGGGGAGCTGCTGGGGAATCCGGCCTCGATTACGTCCACGTTCAGACGCTCGAGTTGGCGGGCGATTCTGATTTTTTCGTCCAGATTCATGCTGGCCCCGGGAGATTGCTCGCCATCCCGCAGCGTAGTGTCAAAAATTCTGATTTTTTCCATCGTTCAAAACCCTCGTTCATGGGCCGGAAGGGAAAGCGCTTGGCTTGGTCCGGCCGTGGAAAATGATAAAAAAATAGTTGCCTGCGGGCTATATCCTGTCTCCCCGCAAGTCCACCTATGCCGTTTTCTCCTCCGGAATCAGGGGTTTGGGCACCCTCCGGCGACGGAGGACAAGAGTGAGAACCGGACCGGAGACGGTATAAACCAGAGAAAGACCGAAGAGTGTATACTCGGGCTCATAGGCCACAACGATGATCAGCAGAATGGCGATCACCAGCCAGCGGAAAGGCTTGCGGCGAAAGAGCTCGATATCTTTGAACCCATAATATTTCATGGTGCTAACCATCAGAAACGCCAGAATATACGTAGCAATAAGAATCGTAAAATGTTTGCTGACCCCCGTGTCCCCGAACTCGTAAAAGACCAGGATCGACGTAGCAATCATGACGGCAGCGGCCGGGGTGGGCAGGCCGCTGAAATAGCGGCTCTCCACCGTATTCACCTGGATGTTGAAACGGGCCAAGCGCAGGGCGCCGCAGACCACGAATAGAAAAGCCGCCAACCAGCCCAGGCGGCCAAAAGGCTCGAGCGCCCAAGCGAAAACTAAAATTCCCGGAGCCACGCTGAAGGCGATGACGTCAGCCAGGGAATCGAATTCTACACCGAAGCGGCTGGTGGTGTTGGTATAGCGGGCAATCTTCCCATCCAGGCCGTCAAAGAGGCCGGAGACCAGGATCAGGATGGCCGCAGAATAAAAATCCTCCTGCAGAGTCCTCAAAAGGGATAAGAAACCGCAGAAGAGGCAAGCGGCGGTAAAGAGGTTGGGGAGGACATAAATCCCCTTGCGCATGCTGTCCCTTTTTTTCCGTTCCTTTTTTTCCCGTCTCATGCAAGATACCCCAGGATGCTTTGCCCGCCGGCGACCTTTTCCCCGAGCCGGGCCTGAATCCGGGCGCTTGGGGGAAGGTAGACATCCAGACGCGAACCAAAGCGGATCATTCCGAATCTCCGGCCACGCTCCACCCGATCTCCTTTTTTCACCCGGCAGACGATCCGGCGGGCGATGAGGCCGGCGATTTGGATAAACAGCAGGCGCGCTCCGTCAGCCGTTTCGATCAGGAGGGCATTTTGTTCGTTGGCGGAGGAAGCTTTATCCAGGTTGGCGCTGAAAAATTTCCCCGGCCGGTAGGCGCAGTCGACGATACGGCCGGTCAAGGGAATCCGGTTCACGTGAACGTTGAAGACGGACATGAATATGCTGATCTGGATAGCCGGTCCTTGGAAAAAGCGCTCTTCCCGGCAATGCTCCAGTTTGATGACTTTTCCGTCGGCAGGGGAAAGGACCGCTTTCTCCCCGGAGGGAATGGGCCGTTCCGGGTCGCGGAAAAAATAAATGACGAAAAAGGTAAGCAGTCCAAAGAACCCCGCCATCACTCTGAACTGAAGGCTCCCCAGGATAAAAGTGATCGCGATCAAGGGGAGAATAAAAATCGCCCCCTCCTTCGCCACCGGGAGTCGCCGGCCGGAGAGGCTCACGCTGCCCCCTCATTCTTTAGCAAAATTCCCGGCGCCCTTTTCAACCCAGCACCTCTTCTTTTCTCCCCTGGTCTAAAATCTTACCTTGCTGCAGCCGCATTATATGGGTAATACAGTTTAAAATCTCTTCTTGGTGGTTGGTTACATAAAGTAAGTGAGTCTTGGTTTTACCGATTTTTTCCAGAATTTTCAATACCCTCCTTCGATTGGGAATATCCAGGCCGTGGCAGGGTTCGTCGACCACCAGAAGGGCGGGAGACTTGACCATGGCCCGGGCCAGGAGAATCATCCGTTTTTGTCCATAGGATAGCTCATGATAGGGCTCCCTGGCAATATCCCCAACATTCAGGAACTCAACCCATTGGTCGACCCTTCTTGTTTGAGCGGCCGTCGGGCTTTGATACAGCCCGATGGAGTCGTAAAATCCGGAAGCGACGACATCCCCCGCGCTCATTTTTTTCCGGTACTGGACCTGCAATTCCGATGAGACCGCGCCGATATTCTTCTTGATTTCCCAGAGAGTTTCCCCCGATCCCCGGCGTTTGCCGAAGAGGGTAATCTGGTTTGAATACCCCTGGAGATGATCCCCCAGGATCAGCTTTAAGATCGTTGATTTCCCGGAGCCGTTGGGCCCGAGAATCGCCCAATTTTCGCCCCGCTTCATCAACCAGTTCAGGCGGTTCAGGGCTATAATATCACCATAGCGAACGGTCGTATCCTTCATCTGGATCAAAACTTCTGGAAGGTCCTCAAAGACTTGTCCCGGGAATACGGCCCCGTCGATTTTTTCATTTTTCTCAAAGCCAAAGGAAAGGGAGTACCGCCCGTTGTTTTTCCCCAAGCGGAGATTGCATCCGTACAGGCTGCTGAGATTCTCGGAATTTAACACCTTTTCTTTCGGCCCCTGGACCGATAACTGGCCATTTTTTACAAAAAGAACATGGGTAATGTTCGGGACGATTTCTTCCAAACGGTGCGCGACTAAAATCACCCGCAGGGGACCGCGCATGAGACGATTGATCGCGGCGGCCAAGGATTCCCGGGCCGCTTCATCGAGGCCGTCGAATGGTTCGTCCAGGATTAAAAGCTGCGGGGATTTGATCAGGGCTCGGGCAATTAGAATTTTGCGCATCTCCCCGGTGGAAAGAGAGAGGATCGACCTGGGGAGGAGATGGCCAATCTCCAATCGTTCGGCAGTGGCCATCAATCTTTCTTGGTCTTCCGCGGTAACGGGCCGGTTGGCTAAGATCCCGGAGAAAATCACGTCCTGTCCAGAAGTCAATTCCTCTTTTTTCCCGGCATAATCCCGCAGCTCCTCCTGAAGCTCTTCATGCTCCACCAGTCTTTGGTGCATTTCAAAAGAAACATAACCGATGGCTTCCTTCGGCGGGATCAGATGGGGCGGGGGCTCCTTTTCGGAAAAGTCATAGGTAATCCGGCCGCTCCGCAGAGGGGCACCTCCCCAGAGGGAGCGAACAAAGGTTGACTTCCCCGATCCGTTTGGGCCCAGGACGGCCCAGTGTTCGTCGGTTTTTATTTGCCAGAAGCTGCCTTGGAGAATCAACTTTTCCCGCAAACGAACCGTGATGTTGTCGGCAGTCAAAAAAGGTTTAGGATTGTGCATGAAAATTCAAAATAGAGGATTCCCCTTTTTCCTCCTTGAATCCTTGATCCCTGCTTCCCCTGAACTCCGTTTGGTTTAGGCTTCCTTTTTCCAGTTTTCCGGGCGCAGCTCCCGCACTTTTTCCCCGGCCCTCCACATCTCGGAATGGCCCATCTCGGCCAGTTCGGCGTCCAATTTTTGCCGGTAATCAGGCTGGCTGTTCTTCTCCAGCACAATTTTGGCTTCCGTTCCATCGGCCACTCGTTGGTACAATTCCGTAAATAAAGGGGCTACGGCGTCCCGGAATCTTCCCTTCCAGTCCAAGGCTCCCCGTTGGGCTGTCGTGCTGCAGTTGGCGTACAGCCAGTCCATACCCTTCTCGGCGGCCAGTTTAATCAAACTCTGGGTGAATTCCTCGACGGTCTCGTTGAAGGCTTCACTGGGGCTATGGCCATGTTTCCTGAGTTCATAATATTGAGCTTCCATAATACCGGCGATGGCCCCCATTAAAACCCCCCGTTCTCCAGTCAGGTCACTGTACACTTCATTCTGGAAGGTCGTATAGAACAGGTAACCGGAGCCCATGGCGATCCCCAAGGCCAGAGTCTTTTCCTGGGCCTTGCCCGTATAATCCTGAAAGACGGCAAAGCTGCTGTTGATCCCGCTCCCTTCGAGGAAATTGCGGCGTACGGAAAGACCGGACCCCTTGGGGGCGACCATGACCACGTCGATATTTTTGGGGGGGATGACTCCGGTCTGGTTTTTGTAAGTGATCGCAAAACCATGGGAGAAGAAGAGAGTTTTCCCCTCGGTGAGATGGGGTTTCAGCTTGGGCCAGAATTCTTTTTGGCCGGCATCGGAAAGGAGAAACTCGACGATCGTCCCCTTGGCCGAAGCTTCTTCCAGAGGAAACAGGGTCTGGCCCGGCAGCCAGCCGTCCCTTACCGCCTTCTCCCAGGAAGGAGTATTTTGGCGCTGGCCCACAACGACCCGGAATCCGTTGTCCCGCATGTTGAGACTCTGCCCCGGCCCTTGCACGCCATACCCGAGGACAACGATGGTGTCATTCTTAAGAATTTCCCGCGCCTTGGCCAGAGGAAACTCTTCCCGCGTGACCACATGTTCTTCCACTCCACCGAAATTAATCATCGCCATAATCGATCCTCCTGAATGAATACGCCAAGCTTTTTCTCATTCTAATTCATGGACCGGATAAAAGCAACGGTTCGTTTTATGCTGC
>CAZIDC010000167.1:0-3930 GCA_964537885.1 uncultured Syntrophaceae bacterium
CCCTGGAAGACTTCCTGCACAAAGCGGCGGCAGACGACCCCGTAGG
The DNA here is from genome assembly GCA_964537885.1 of uncultured Syntrophaceae bacterium. Classification (GTDB taxonomy): domain Bacteria; phylum Desulfobacterota; class SM23-61; order SM23-61; family SM23-61; genus CAZIDC01. Next base: position 47 of record CAZIDC010000167.1, read on the forward strand.
TGCAAAGCCCGTGGAGAATGGGTTCTTTGAAACCGACAGCCCGGGCCACCGCCGGGTCTATGTGGAGGGGATTCCGGTCGCCGGACATGCGGTAGAGCGCTGCCTGGTTGGCGTCGGTTTGGGCGTCGAAAACAAAATCCGGCTTTTGGGCCGGAATGGCCGGGATATCTTTTTTGGGTTGGGCCACTCCTCCAAATCCCCCTGCCCCCCGAACGAAAGCCGTCATCCAATTGGTACAGATCTTCATGGACGACTTATCTTGGGATTCAAAGCGCATGACAATGGCTGCTCCCGATCCCTTGTCGTAGATACCTTCGATGACGGCGGTTGTTGCAACTATTGCGCTGCGGGGAATCGGGTTGTGAATCTCCAGGGCCTGCTCTCCATGAACCACCATGGCAAAATTGGCCTTTGTGGAAAGAAACGCCTCAGCGCCGGCGGTGGAAGGAAGGGCTACCCCGTAAGTAGGGAAGGATTTAAAATCCTTCGACCCTTCGTAGACATACTCCAGTGCATCCTTGGTGAATCCAATCCCCAGAGCGTAAATGATCAAGTCTCTTTCATTGTAGGTAAACTCATAAGGTCCCCAAACTTTTCCCACAGCCTCCAGGTTCAACGGCATGTTCTCCTCCTTAGCGATTATTATTTAGCACCCTCCCTCCGCCGCTCCGCCTGAGGCGGATAGTTTTCAACGGAGTGACGAATTTTAACAAAGTCATCTCTCTCCCCTTCCTTGAGCCCTGCCTTTATTTTATCTGCACCCTGTACCGATTCGTGATCGGCAGGCGGCGGTCCTTGCCAAAGGCCCGGGGAGTTATTTTGACCCCCGGAGGAGCCTGCCTTCTTTTGTACTCATTGAGGTCCACTTTGCGGATCACCTCTTCAACCAACTTTCGGTCGAATCCTTTTTCCAGAATCATCTTAAGACTCTGGTCCTCTTCCACGTAAGCCTGGAGGATCGGGTCCAGGACTTCGTAAGGGGGAAGGGAATCCGTATCTTTCTGGTTGGGGCGGAGTTCGGCTGAAGGGGGTTTCTCGATGACCCGTAAGGGAATGATCGGGCTGGGTCCTAACGAATTCCGGTAGGCGGCCAGGTCGTACACTAAGGTTTTGGGAACATCTTTGATCACCGCAAAACCGCCGGCCATATCGCCGTAGAGAGTACAATAGCCGATCCCCATCTCGCTCTTGTTTCCCGTTGTCAAAACCAGCCAGCCAAATTTGTTAGACAGTGCCATAAGCAAATTCCCGCGGATACGGGCCTGAAGGTTTTCTTCCGTCACACCGGATTTTTCCCCCTGGAAGGAATCTTTCAGGGTCTGTAAATAAGCGGTATAAACTTCCCCGATGGGGATGACCTGGAATTCGATCCCCAGGTTTTTCGCCACCGACCGGGCATCCTCCAGGCTTTCCGGTGAAGAATACATGGAAGGCATGGCAATGCCGACTACACAATCCTTTCCCAGAGCATCGACCGCGATCGCAGCCGTCAAAGTAGAATCGATCCCCCCGCTCAAACCGAGCACTATTTTTTTGAAACCGTTTTTCCGGACGTAATCGCCGGTTCCCAGAGTCAAAGCCCGATAAATTTCTTCTACGGGACCCAAGGAAACAGAATTTCTCGGGGGAAGAGGTTTTTTGGCGCCCTTTTTTGCGGCCCAGTCCAGGATTATGCGTTGCAATTGGCCATGGGCCTGCGGGTCGGCTTTTTCCTTTCTCATCCGGGGATCATGGAGACGGTGAAGAAGGACCTCTTCCAGGTTTAGGTCCACCACGAGCAGGTCTTCTTCGAAAGCCCTGGCCATAGCAATAACCTCTCCTTTTTGGTCAAGCACCATGGATCCTCCATCGAAGACCAACTCATCCTGACCGCCGACCATGTTGACATAGGCGACGATCGTTGCATAATCCCAGGCCCGGGTGGAAAGCATTTTTTGCCGAAAGTCCTTTTTCCCCGCATGATAAGGAGAAGAAGAAATATTTATGATCAACTGGGCATTGCCCTGGAGGCACTGCGTGCGTGTCGGATCGCCGGGATACCAGATGTCTTCACAGATGTTCACCCCGACGACCGTCCCCCCCAGTTCAAAAACCAACAATTTTTCCCCTTTCTGAAAGTACCGGTTCTCATCAAAAACCCCATAATTGGGAAGATATATTTTATGGTACACCCCGGCGATTTCCCCGTTGTGAAGAATCGCCGCCCCGTTGTAGATATCGTCGCGCACGTCCGCAAAGCCAACGATGGCCGTGATTCCTTTGGTCCCCCGGGCCACCTGTTTTAGGGCCTCCAGGTTACCTTCTAAAAAACCCTGATTTAACATCAGGTCTTCCGGTGGATACCCCGGGATGATCAGCTCCGGGAAAGCCACCAAATCTGCGCCCAAGTTTCTGGCCTTCCCGATGACCTTCAGGACCCTCGCGGCATTTCCCTTTAAATCTCCCACTGTGCAGTTGATCTGCCCCAGGGCCAGACGCAGTTCCCTTCTCATTCTTCCCCCTCTACGATGGCTACATCCTTTTTAAGCCGATACCTTTCAATCTTAGAGCGCAAGGTGTTCCGGCTGATCCCCAAAAGAATGGCCGCCTGCACCTGATTCCCTTTCGTCTCCTGCAAGGCCCTCTTGATTATAATCTTCTCCACTGACGACATGAGGTCTGGCTCCGCGCTCCCTCTTGAATGGTCGGCCAACTCTTTGAACACCGGTTCCATCAGCATCTGCAGGCGGTCTTCAAAATCCATTTGATCTTTCGGACCGGCAAGATCTGCTTCTACCCCCTCCAATAAAAAATCATCGGGAGTCAGGGTGCTTCCCTTGGCAATGACTAAGGCTCGCTTCACGGCATTCTCAAGTTCCCTTACATTCCCCGGCCACCGGTAACGCATGAGTTTTTCCAGAGTCCGGGGAGTTATATCGCGAACGTTGCGGTTGATCTCCGGCGCGAAACATTGCAGAAAATACCTTACCAGCTCCGGAACGTCTTCTTTCCGCTCCCGCAGGGGAGGGAGAAGGAGGGAAACAACTTTCAGGCGGTAATAAAGGTCCTGGCGAAAACCACCTTCGCGGATCCCTCTTTCCAGGTCCTTGTTCGTGGCCACGATCAATCGAACATCCACGGTGATGCGCTCGGTCCCCCCCAGCCTCTCAAACTGCCGGTCCTGAAGAACCCTGAGGATTTTAGCCTGGGTAGCCGGGGTCATGTCGCCGATCTCGTCCAGAAAGAGCGTTCCCCCGTTGGACTGTTCAAATTTGCCAATGCGCCTGGTCAAGGCCCCCGTAAAAGCCCCCTTCTCATGGCCGAAAAGCTCACTCTCGAGAAGGGTCTCGGGAATGGCCGCGCAATTTACCGGGAGGAAAGGTTTGTCCGCCCGCGAGCTGTGATGGTAGATGGCCCGCGCCACGAGTTCCTTCCCGGTCCCGCTCTCCCCGCGCAGAAGAACCGTAACATCCGTAGGGGCAACCTGGCCGATCATTTTATAGATCGGCTGCATGGCCGGTGAGGAGCCGACGATGGCCTCTCCCGCAACCCCCACCTCCGGGCGGTCCGGGTAAGAGACCATCTTCTTCATCATCCGGGAAACATCAAGGGCCCGTTCAACCAGAGCCCTCATCTGGGGAATATCAAAGGGCTTGAGGATATAGTCGAAGGCGCCGAATTTCATGGCCTCGATAGCTGTTTCCGTGGTACCGAAGGCGGTCATAAGGATGACCAGCGCTTTCGGATCTCTTTCTTTGATCTGCTTTAAGACCTCCAGACCGCTCTGGCCCGGCATTTTAATGTCCATGACCACCAGGTCCGGGATCTCGGCCACGAATCGAGAAAGAGCCTCGGCTCCATTCTTGGCTAAAGAAACCTGAAGCCCCTGCCCTTCCAGCATGCGG
>CAZIDC010000167.1:4030-6619 GCA_964537885.1 uncultured Syntrophaceae bacterium
GGGTACTTTCCAGGCGAATCTCTCCGCCGTGCTCCTCGACGATGCGTTGGGCGATAGGCAGCCCCAGGCCAATGCCTTCTTCTTTGGTTGAAAAGAAAGGTTCGAAAATCCTGCCTCTGATTTCCTCCGGGATCCCCTTTCCTGAATCCTGGAAGGCTATCTCGATAAACGCTGCTTCCCGGCCGTCTGCTTTTTGGCGTTTCAAGGCGCTGAAAACTTTTATTTTCCCCCCTTGCTCCATCGCCTGGATGGCGTTGAGGATCAGGTTTAGAAATACCTGTTTCATCTGCTCCCGGTCCATCGGGGCCGGGGGAAGGTCAGGCGCGAAATCCTTCCCCAGCGCAATTCCCTGGCCCTCCATCTCATAGATCACTAAGGCCAGAGTTTCCTCCAGCACTTGGTGAACATCCATGCGCTCCAAGGAAGGAGGACGCGGCCGGGCGAAATCAAGAAACTGTTTAATAATCTTGTTTACCCGCTCGATCTCCGTTTCAATCACGGCTAAATCCTTTTCCCGCGAGGCGTCGCTGGCCATTTCGTCCACTAATGAATAGATGAGGATCTTAATGCTGGTCAGGGGATTGCGGATCTCATGGGCGATGCCGGCGGAAAGTTTTCCGAGCGCCGCCATTTTTTCGGATTGAAAGAGCTGTCTTTGGGTTGCGGCCAACTCGGCAGTGGCTTTTTTCACCCGTTCCCCAAGCTGGCCGCTGAAATTTTTCAACTCTTCATACATCAAGGCATTTTCCAGGGCCAAGGCTGCCTGGTGGGCAAAAATCATCAGGGATTGAAGTTTTTTATCCGTGATCAGCGTCTGGCTGATCACGTTATCGGCGGCAATCCCTCCCAGGACCTTATCCCGGGAAAGGAGGGGTACGGCGGCAAAGGACTTCACGTCCAGGAAGTTGATCAAATCCCGGTTCACCCTCGGGTCCCGGCTGGCGTCTTCTACAAAGAAGGGGCGCTTTTCCATAATCGCCCGGGAGATCATGTTGTCTTCCCGGTCATAGGGTAAGCTGAGGTTCTGAATCTTGTCCTTCTCTACCCCAACGGCCACCCGGCAGACTAACTGGCCTTTTTCTTCATCCAGCAGATACAACCTGGCCCGGTCAAACCCGATTCCTTTAGCCACCCCTTGCAGGATCAATTCGAGAATCTCATCCAGGTTTAGAGTGTGCATGGACTGGCCAATCTCATGAAGGAGGGAAAGTTCCCGCACCCGCTCCAGCTCTTCGATGATCTCCTCCTGCTTTTTCTGGAATTCATCGAAGATCGGGTAAGAAGCCATGGAGTGTTCTCCGAAATCCAAACCTCGCGCCTCCTGTTCGGGGGAAACCCGGAGCCCCACGGTCGCGTTGAGGAGTTTGAAAAAGCCCAAAGAGATGGGAAAAGCCCAGAGGAAAACCGCGATTACCGCCAATACCTGCACGGAAAGGAGGTCGATTCCCCCGCCAAAGAAAAGCCCGTTAACCTCATACCCCAGACTGTTCTGAACATATTTATCCTGAGCGAAAAGGCCTACGGCTAAGGTCCCCCAGATGCCGTTGACGCCATGGACTGAGATGGCTCCTACCGGATCGTCAATTCTTAAGCGCTCGAAGGCCCTCAAGGAGAAATAAAGAATAAACCCAGCCACACTGCCAATGATTGCCGCGCTGAAAGGACTGATGATGGCCACACCGCCGGTGCAGGAGACCAGGCCGGAAAGAACGCCGTTGAGGGTCAGGCCCACATCCGGCTTCCCCCGCAAGGCCCAGGTCAAGGCCATGGTACAAAGGGCCCCGCTGGACCCGGCCAGGATGGTGTTGACGGCAATCAAGGCGATGCTCGGATTCGTGGCCGAAAGCGTATTTCCGGTGTTGAACCCGAACCAGCCGAACCAGAGAATAAAAACACCCAGGGCCACCAGTGGAATGTTGTGTCCGGGAATGACGTTTACCGAACCATCGTAATTTTGCCGCCCCAACCTCGGCCCCAGAACGAGGACCCCGGCCAAAGAAACCCATCCCCCAACGGAGTGGACCACCGTTGATCCCGAAAAGTCAATCATCCCTCTCTGGGCCAGCCAGCCGCCCCCCCAGATCCAGTGACCCACCACCGGATAGATCAAGGTGCTGATGAGGACGCTGTAACACAGGTAGCCGATGAATTTGGCCCTTTCGCTCATCGCGCCGGAAACGATGGTCGCTGCCGTGGCTGCAAAAACTACCTGGAACATCAAGTTGGCGAACTTCCAGTTGTCTACTTTTCCCGCCAGCGTAATATGTCTCAAGAAAAAGTCGCTCGTCCCGAAGAGGCCAAAGGCCGTTGCTCCAAACATCAATCCATACCCGATAAGAAAGAACCCAATCGACCCGATGGCAAAGTCGACCATGTTCTTCATGACTACGTTGCCCGCATTCTTGGCCCGGGTAAAACCCACTTCCACCAACGTGAACCCGGCTTGCATCAAGAAAATTAAAAAAGACGCGATCAGCGTCCAAATCATGTCCATGGAGGCGGCATGGTCAGAGAGCGCTTTGATGGGTTTCCCTACTTCATCCCCATTCAGTCCCCAGGCCCCGGCCGGAATGAAAAGGGGAAAAAGAA
>CAZIDC010000168.1:0-6506 GCA_964537885.1 uncultured Syntrophaceae bacterium
GGCGCAGGAACCGGAAGAGGGTTTTCCATAGGGCCTTCAGCCCGAAGTTGAAGGTGAACTCCGTGAGGAAAGTCGATATGATCAGCGTGGCCAGAAGAATCGCCAGCGCCGGCCCCATCTCTCTTATGTTTTCCCTTATCGATTTTTTACTTAAAAGCTTGACCATGCTAAAACTCTTCACTGGATGTAAGCTCTCTGGCCCTCATGTTGCCCCCTTATCAGCGAATTCCCTTCCGGAAACCTTTGCCTATTAGCGATGTTCTTTTCATTTTCTAAATTCCTCCTGGGGACCCGGAATTTCAGGAGATCTCTTGGAGTCCGCTTCACTCTTCTGTAACTTCTGGCCGCAGTGTGGGCAGAAACCCTCTTCCTCCTTCGTTGCCTGCGATCCGGAGGATGGGAAGAGAAGCTTGTACAAAACGAACCCTATTACCAATATGGTCAATAAACCTACGAAGGAACCCCAAGGGAATATTCCGGGCCCGAAACGGTGAAATCCCCAACCGATCATGGGATAGCTTGCCCTAAAGGGTAGGGGAAAATAGGGCCCAAGAAAATAATGGACACATAGAACTAGAACGACTACGCCTGCGAGAAACAATACCCAACGCACTGAAGTTTTCATAAATTTGTACCTCCTTTGCTTACGTTTTCTGCCGATATCGGACGGCTCCCCCCTGCGAGTCTTCTATCTATCCCTATTCCGGCTCCATAGATTATGCCCATTCCAAGCGCGCAATGTCGCAGCAGCCAATCTGCTTCTTTAATTTTGGAACATGCTTTCAGCACTTGGTCACCTTTCCTTATGGTCGAATTCCTTTTCGGGGCCCTCTCTCGAGGCTCCTTCCCATCCCATATCCTGTTCCCATTTTTAATGGACAATCCGGAGGCATTCGCTCCAGCTGCTCTTTGGTAAAGATAGTCCGGGCTTTGATCAGGTAAGAAAACCTTAGATTTTCAAGCTTGGCTTCGATTGAAGACATCCTCCTTTGTTTGTCGAGAAGGACTTTAGATTGAGCCTGCGGGTCCGATACGAGGAAGCGCAACTCAAGCCGCAAGTCACTCATTTCACTCCATAAGCGTTTGGCTTCTTCCAGGTGGGCGCGCTCAAGGTTCTCGAGTTTTTTTGTCTGCTCCTCAGTGAAGGTTATGGAAGGATCTTTTCGACATGCCCCCTTTACCGAGGTTTGCGGAAGCTGGCTCCCCGGCGGAATAAAGGGATGCTGGGCTTCTGCATATGTCAGACCCAGTCCCATTAAGAAAAAGATACTTGCTAAAAATGCGTAACTCATGATCTTTAAAGATTTCATCGTCCCACCTCTGGATTGATCGGTGAGCAGGGCGGAGGTTTTTCTCCGCCCTGATTTAAGGGTTACCCAGGATCAGCGGGCAAAGGGGGCAAATCCTGGACCAAAGCCCCTGCCGGGTCCGCCAGGCCCAAAGCCCCCGGGGGGGCCATACCCTGGACCAGGGCCAAAGGATTGGTCTGCCGGAACCAACTTCTGCATCTCGAGCCTGAAGGAACTTGCCTTCTCCTGGAGCTGGGTTCTGAGGTCAAAGATTTCCTTTTGTTTGGCCACGACCATCGCCGGGTCAGCATTCGGAGTCGACCATAGGCTTCGGAGTTCCGTCCCCTTCGCCAGCAGCTCTTGCTGCAGGGGTGCAATCTCTTTCAGGTAGGCCTCTCGCGAAGCCTGGACCTGAGAAGATTGCTCTGCCGTCAGATTGGCAAAGGGCGGGCCGCTGGCAAAGGGTGGACCCCCGGCAAACCCGGGACCAAATCTTGGACCCCAGGCCATCGCGGCGGCGGCGATCAGGACGACCGTTAGAGTCAGGCTCAGACCGATGATGACAACCTTCTTCATGGAAGTTCACCTCCTTTCTTTCTTGGTTTTGAACCCCCTCAGTGTGGACTTCTTGACCTCTGAGGTAGAAGAATTCTAAAAGAAACTATCAGCGAAATTTCGCCAATAACCTGAAATCAGAAATTACTTTTTAAGGGAGTTAGCAGCGAAGGGGGGCGAATTCTGAAGTGCCTAAAGAAGGCTCGGGGTCAGAATTCAAGATTTGAGAATAGAGAGAAAGAGTGGCTTCGTGGTTAAAGGTAACCAGCGGTTGGTTCCCCAATAAGTGGCCATCCTGCGAATTTTGGGAATTTAAAGAACTGGGGCTGCATTTTTGAACTTGCCTATCATGTGAAAATGGGCACCCACTTTCTAATTTATGCAGGAGGGTTAAAGGCGTCATCCCGAGCAAGAGGGGGATCAGGATGATCGCCGGAATCATGATAAGCCATTTTGATCTGCCAAGCATTGGAAGCCTCTTGGATGTAAGTTAAACTGGCTTTCTATAAAGCAATTTGAATGCCAGTACCTTCTTAATTCAAATAACTAAATATTTTCAAAAAGTTATTTACATTTTCTCAGAATGAACTTAGTTTGACCTTTCGACGATTTTGTCGAAATGAAAATGTTGTGCAGGCCAATTTTAAAATTCAATGCGGCGATATCACTCATTAAAGAATATTTCGACAATGCTTTCCTAAGTACCGCCTGCGTAACATCATTGTCGAAAACAATCCCATAATCTCAAATTTCATTAAGTACCGGCACTGCGATTCATTATCCAGAACAGACAATTTGGGGGGGTATGACATATGAAGCCGGGATGCTTGTCCGTCAAACGACTCTTCGATACGGTGAGATCTGGGGAAAATATCTCCCCCCTTGGCTGCTCTCCGGTTTCGTCGGCGGTCTATCCCGCCATCAAGGAGCACTCCGGTCGGCTTCCTTGATCAAGGCTGACCTGAGAGAAGAAATCTTCATCGGAACCGGGACCGTTTCAGCGGTGATCGTAGATATCATTCGGCTGGGAGTGCACGGGGCAGGTTTTTACACTGCCAGGCTTGTATCCGTAAATCCCCTTTTCTCCGGCATGATCGTTGTCCAGATTGTCACCTAATCCCTTGGCAGGGTAAAAAAGGGGTCAAACAAGTGGGTTCGCCAAATCGTCCGCAACGCGAGTACCCACAGGAAAATCGTAATTCCCAAAATGATAGCGATCCCCGGGCCCACTGGGAAGAGAGCAAAGTAGTGCGACAAGTCCGGTGTTATGATCACGATCACGAAGATCAAAAGCAGCCCAAGGGCCAACAGTGTCGGGCGCTTGTCCGGACTTTGATGTGTCCAGCCTGTAAAGAAGCGGACTGGTGGTTCTAGAAAAAGGATCAGTAAGAAAGCAGTAACGGAAATGAAGATGGAGAGCACCGTCTGCGCCACAATTGTCGCTGCCGCCGGCCTAAATTCATTCACGTTGTAGGTCAAGCCCGTGAATTCTTCGAAATGCTGGACCACCTGGGGCGGTATCTGGTACGTCTCGAATTTTTCAAGGACACGGGTATAGGAGAAGGTGTAGAGCGCCACGCCTATGAGCATGGTGAGAATCGCTACCGGTATCACAAACCTCAGCAGCGAGGGCAATAGATCCACTTGGCGCGCTTGGGGCCTTGCCCATCGAATTAAAAAGAGCGAAGGGATGCCCACGGTAAAGACCGTCAACGCCACGTGCGCCGGTTCGAAAGGGAAGCCCAGCCCGATCATTGAAATCGCAATGATGATGAGTGTCGTCGTGGCTACGCGCGTTAGGAACAGGTACATGGCGCTGGCCATGCCACTGACGATGCGTTTCCCCTCCTGAAAAGCCGGAGGCAAAGCGGAGAATGAGTCATTGAGCAAGACCATGTCGGCGACGCTGCGCGTCGCGCTGCTGCCGCTTTGCATAGCGATGCCCAGCTTCGCCTTTTTGAGGGAGAGGACATCGTTGACGCCATCACCCAGCATGGCCACATAATCGCCCTGGGCGATCAGCGAATCCACAATCTTCTCCTTTTGTTTGGGTGAAATACGCCCGAATATCGTGGCTTCGGTCGCAGCCCGGTTAAATTCGTCTTCACTCATTTGATCGAGTTCCAGCCCCGAAACGAGCATGATATCCTGGACGAACCCGGCTTGTTTCGCCAAAGCAGCGACGGCCTGCGGATCATCCCCCGAAATCATCTTTATCCGAATGCCCAGACGCCCAAACTCCGCAAGGGTCTCGCGGGCGCCGGGACGAAGTTCATCACTGAGGCTGATCACGCCCAGAGGTGTGAGTGCGGGCAAATGCGGTTGTCCGTTTTCGTCACGAAGGGCCGTAACGCCGGGATTATTTGCGAAAACCAAGACGCGTAGCCCCGCCTCGGACCATGTTTTCACACGCGCCGGTAAGAGCGCATCTTCGGCCATGGCTTCGGCCGGCAAGTAGGGTTTCAGCATTTCCATTGCCCCGAGCACGTAGACCCCCCGCCCCTCGTCACGGCCAAAGGACAGGGCACTCCACTTGCGCGACGAGGTGAAGAACACCTCATCAAGGGGGGCGCGCTTCTCGCCCTGGCACCCGGCTATCATTGCTTCGCTGGTACGATTGGTTACCGAGACGCTGCGCACAAAATCCCCCAGCAGCCTTTCAACTTCGTCTCTGGACCTGCCTCCCAGTGGTTGTACACCCTGGTACCGAAGGCGATTCGTCGTCAACGTCCCCGTTTTGTCCAGACATAGAACGTCCACGTTGCTCAACGACTCAATGGCGTTGACCTGTTGCGCCAAGGCGCCTTGCTTCGCCATGCCTGCCGCTCCCAATGCGTAAGCCACGACAATCATGAAAAACAAACCATAGGGCACCTGTCCGGTCAAAACGGCGGAAATCTGCACCAGACGGATAAAGGGAAGGTTCTCGAGCACGGCCGCCAGCAGGATCAGGATACTCATCAGCGTAACCAGCAGCATGACGACGCGTACGGCAAAGTCTATCTCCTTCTGCAACGGAGTCTTCACGAATTCAAACTTCCGTGCGGCGGCCGTTAGCTGGTTGGCAAAGCTCGCGGTGCCGACTTTTTCTGCTTCATAGTAGGCGTCGCCGGCGACACAGAAGCTACCCGAAAAAAGCGTATCCCTCGCATGCTTGGAGACCAGGTCGGACTCCCCGCTAAGCAGGGATTCATCCATCTCGAGCCTGCCTTCGCTAATCACGGTGCCGTCCGCCACGATTTGATCGCCCCCGCGCACGCGTAGAATATCGCCTCGAACAAGGTCTGCCGGATCAATGACCTTTTCTTGTCCATCGCGAACGACAGTGACTGTCGGGCGGGTGACTAGGGCAATCCGATCCAGTTTACGTTTGGCGTAGACCTCTTGAAGCGTGCTGATGACAGCGTTTACCAGGCCCAGCCCGACGCTGGTCATGGCATCATTCGCCCGCCCCAGAACGACAAGCGCAACCCCGATCGTGAACAAGATGTTATTGAAAAAGGTGAAAAGATTGGCGCGAGCGATATCGAAGTACGAGCGGCTCGTGCCGAAGTCAACCACGTTTCCTTCGCCGCGTTGGCGCCGGGCCCGCACTTCGCGTTCGGTTAATCCTTGAATGGTTTGCACTTGCATGGTTGATCCGACAAAAGACTAAACGAGGTTTTGCTCGAAACCGAATTCAACTTTGTGGGCATTTATATGGGGCACCGACGCTTGTTGTTGGACCACCCTTCTTATTGCCCACCCGTTTTATCCTCGGGGGGACGGAGGAAATTGATTACTCGCTGAACCGCCTCCCGGGCGACACCCGAATACTGGATGAAGGCAACGGGGTTCCAGGCATATCCTTTTCCCCACTTCAAGGTCCTCTTCCCGATATCCAGGGTGAAGGAGTTGGAAGGTTTGAGGGAAAGAAACCCCTCATAAAGGCTGGTATTATCTAACCATCCCTCATAGGTATGGCTCAAATCCCCATTCACCCTGGTGAAGATTCGGGCAATGCCTTCCTCATAGCTTCCCTCCAACTGGAGGCGGAAATTGTACTCTTCGATCTTCCGCCCTTCATCCCGGTTGTAGAATCTCAACTTGTAGAGGGCAGCATTCTGGTCCAGCCCGAAAAGAACCGGACGGATTTCGCCATAGCCCCCCAGATGGTAAGGTTTCTTCTCGATCTCCGAGAGGTCGAACTTGTATTCTTCCTTCTTTTCTTCCGCCCAACCAAAGGAGGAGAGAGACAGAATGAAGACCAAGAGTATAATCGGATAGATCGCTCGGTTCACAGGAATCCCTTTCATAAACCCCATTGATGCGTGACTCTTTAGGCTATCAAATAAATCCCCCCAACCCCCCTTTTGTAAAGGGGGGGGAAGGGGGGATTTTTCTCGGAGGCTGCCGGTCGCCTATTTCCGCAGGGAATCGATGTTGGGCATGAAGGTCAGGGTAAAGACCTCATCCTTGAAATCTCTCTTCTTGATCTGGGCATAGATCATGATCGACTTGTAGCCCTTGTAAAGGGGACTGTCGGTTTCCAGGACCGAGGGCCGGATGATCCCTCCCCCGAAGTCCTTCACTTCCTTGAAATAGAGGGTCTTGATGAGCATGTCCGTCTCGGTCCGACATTCGATCTTGGTGGGCAGCTTTTTATTCTTATCCGCCCACATC
>CAZIDC010000169.1:0-6489 GCA_964537885.1 uncultured Syntrophaceae bacterium
GCAAAAATGTTAACAATTTTATTTGAAAAAGTATTTAATATCGTAATTCATGGAAAATGGTCTTGGGAGAAAGGGGTCTTCGATCCAGCTCGAATAAGTAGAATACTAATGGTGCGTAATGATAATGTCGGCGATGTCCTTTGCAGCACCCCCACGATTCGGGCATTACGAAAAGCATTCCCAAATGCTTACATGGCGGCATTGGTTGTGCGCTACAGCCAGGACGCCATTCTGGGAAATCCGGATCTCGATGAGGTTTTTATCTACGAAAAAGCCAAGCATCGCCCCGACCAAAGTCGTATTGTTTCTCTCTACAAGCAATTAAAACTGGAGTTATTCCTTAAAAAAAAGAGATTCGACTTGGCCATCGGGATGCGTTCAGCTTTTTCATGGTCGGAAGCTTGGTGGGTCTATTTTACCGGGGCCCGTTACCGCCTCGGATATTCACCAGAAACAGAAAAAGACCGGCGGTTTTCTTTTTTTTATAACCTGGGAATTGACCCCCATCCTTCTGACCGGCACGAGGTAAAAAAGACCCTGGGGCTTATTAGGGCCATCGGGGTAACCCCCAGAGAAACCCATCTTTATGTCGCCATCCCAGAAGGAGAACGGGAAAAAGTTAGTTCATTTTTGAAGAAGCATTCTATTGACCCAGATCGCCTTATCGGGTTTCATCTGTCCAGCCGGGTTTCAGCCAATCGCTGGTGTGTGGAGAATTTCACTTCTCTGGCTAAGCGTCTTGTTGAACATGATAAACAATTCGTTGTCCTTACTTGGGGACCGGGAGACGAAGTTCTGGCTAAAATAGTTGGCCAGAAGGTAGGGGAGGGAGTTTTCTCCTTTCCCACGCCAAATTTTAAGAGATTAGGAGCCTTACAAGAACGCTGCCGCGTTTTCCTCAGCCCTGATGGCGGGGCCATGCACTTTGCAACTGCCGTGGGGACTTCTACAATCGGGCTATTTGGCAAGACCGATCCGCGGGAGTGGGGTCCCTGGGGGGATGGACATGTGGCTTTACAGAGGGGGAAGAGTGCGGGCTTGATAACGGTGGATGAAGTTTACCAAACCCTTAAGCAATGGATTAAAAATTGAGAATTAAAAATTTTTTCATTTCACACCAGACACAGATAAAAACGAGTTATCCGGATCTTAGAATATTAAAACAAATGAAAAAAATTCTATTATTTAAACAGAACGATCCGGTTAAGATTTAGGAAAATTCTAAAAAAGGGAATATTATTTAAAAAAATATCGGTAATTATGAGCGTTTTCGTCTTCAATTTAGAATCCCTTTTTGGTCATTATTGCAGAATATTTTCACACCTTTATGGATTGGAAGCCGTTTCACTGCGTTACGGTAACGTCTTCGGCCCCCGCCAGGATCCCAATTCAATCTATGCCGCTGTTATTCCAAAATTTATTCCGGTTTTACTAGAAGGCACTCCACCGGTCATTTACGGCGACGGTAAGCAATCAAGGGATTTTACGTACGTGGAAAACGTGCTGCAGGCAAATTTACTGGCTATGACGGCACCGGGGATTTTCGGGCAGGTGTATAATGTTACCTGCGGGCTGCAAACCACGGTCAACAACCTGTTTTCCTCCCTGCAGGAGATTTCCGCTCGCAAGATCCCCGCCCAATATGAGAAGCGGCGAAGTGGAGAAGTCCGGCGCACCCTGGCATCCATCGATTTGGTCCGATCGCATTTCGGGTATGAAGTCAAAGTAGAACTTCAAGAAGGCCTTTGGGCCGCGTGGAAATGGTTCCAGGAGAAAAAAGGTTGAGGAGAAAATGGACCGGGAAAAGATAGTAAGATGGATAGATCACTTTATTTTACTCTGCTTCTGCGTTCTGGTTATTTTTTTACCCATTGCTCACACCGAATCCATACGAGCCTTTAGTTTTGGCATCCCTGTAGGGCTTTGGCTCATCAAAATGATCATAAATCGTCAGTGGTTATTTCAACAGACCCCCTTTGATTTTCCTCTCCTTCTCTTCACCATTATCGCGAGCCTTTCCCTAACAACAGCGATTGATTTTCGATATTCTCTCGAAGAACTTATCGGAGATTGGGTGACGGGGGTGTTGCTTTTTTACCTGGTCGTCAATAATCTTCGTGAAGAACAAATAAAATATCTACTTGTAGCGCTTCTTCTGGGAAATGTGATCATGGTCAGCTATGGGATATACGAATTCTTCCATCGTGATGGATTGCTATTTGATTATCAGGTAAGAAGTAGTTCCCTACATTCTGGCTTTGGAACCTTCAGTACTTACTTGGTTACAGTTTTGCCTTATTTTCTGTTATCCTTTTTATTTGTGCGAAATAATTTAAAACAGTCGGCCCTTTTGATTCTTACACTCCTCAACTTCTTTGCTCTTTATCTCACCCATTCTCGTGGAGCCTGGGTGGCTGCAGGGGTTTTACTAATGTTGGTCGGGTGGCGAGTTTTATCCAAAAAGACCATATTTGTCTTTATCTTTCTGGTCTGTCTTCTGCTCTTTTTTTTAGTTCCAGCAAAAATACTGGAACACCATACTAGAATCACCATGAACGGTAAAACCCCAGCAAACATTGAAACGCTTCAGGCCCGGTGGGAGCTAATCAAATTTTCCCTGGGAAAACTAAATGAAAATCCTTTTCAGATGCTTGGATTCGGGCGCAGAAGCTTCGGGAAAAAATTCAAGGAATTTGATTTGAAGTACAAAGGAGCTCAACTCTGGCATGCCCATAATTCTTTCTTGAACATCACCTTCCAAACCGGGGTGCAGGGCCTTGCTTTATTCTGTTTTTTACTATATGAACTAATAAGATATTTTTATTTATACGCAAAACGCGAAACTTTCCCATTACATAAATTTTTTCTGCTTTCGACTTTTATGATGGTTATTACTTTTTTTGTCCGAAACCTTTCGGATGATTTTTTTGTCGATGACTCGGCGCTCCTTTTTTGGTTACTATCGGGCGTCGCGGTTTCATTTCGTAAAGGATAAGGCGGAAAACCTATGAATATCTGCGTCAACGGAAGAGGGTATGTGGAAAGGAGTTTTTATGTTCTTAATCACTGGAGGAGCGGGATTCATCGGTTCTCACCTCGCTGAAGAACTTTGGAAAAGCGGCAGTCAAATTCGGATTTTGGATAATCTGAGCACCGGGAAGAAAGAGAATCTGGAAGAGGCGATGGGAAATTCTCGGTTTAAATTTCCCAATTCTAAGGAAGGGTCCCGTATCGCTCCCTTGGGAGATAAAGGAGAATTTATTTGGGGGGACATCGCGGATCTTGAAACCTGTCGCCAGGCTTGCCAGGGCATCTCCTTTGTATTCCACCTTGCCGCATTGGGCTCGGTGCCAAGATCCGTCGAGGACCCGATCACCTCCCATCGCGCCAATGCCACGGGGACCTTGAATATTCTCCACGCGGCCAAGGAAGCCAAAGTGCGACGGTTGGTTTATGCTTCCTCCTCTTCGGTTTACGGCAACCTTTCTTCCGATCCCGGGGGAGTAAAGCCGAAAAGAGAAGACTTCCCCCCGAGTCCCCAATCTCCCTATGCCGCCACCAAGCTTGCGGGAGAACAGTATTGCCGGATCTTCGCCAGCCTTTATGGTTTAGAAACCGTTTCTCTTCGCTTCTTCAACGTCTTTGGCCCAAGACAAGATCCGAATTCACTTTACGCGGCCGTGATCCCGCGTTTCATCACCGCGCTGCTTACGGGGCAATCTCCTCATATTTTCGGCGATGGAAACCAATCGCGGGATTTTACTTACGTAGAGAATGTCGTAGAAGCCAACCTGCTGGCGGCAGAAGCGCCTGACGTTTCCGGAGGGGTGTTTAACATCGCTTGCGGGAGGCAGACCACGGTCAACACTCTGCTTGCCACCCTGCAGGAAATTTCGGGCCGGAAGATTCCTCCGCAGTATGAGGAGGCGCGCAGCGGGGAAGTCCGGCATTCTCTTTCTTCCATCGAACTTGCCAGGGCCCACCTTGGATATAAAGTGAAGGTTGACCTCGAAGAAGGACTGCAAGCGACCTGGAGATGGTTTCAGAAAAAAGGAAAAACGCCGGAATAAAATTAAGACGTCGGATTCATGCCTTGCTTTTCCCCCCTTCTTGCACTATAAAATAGAACAAAGGCATTGACTCGATTGGAGATGGATTTCCTTGTGGGACACAGATGAACAAGGATTATCGAGATGAAATAGAAGAGAAAGTATTTATCTGCGTAAATCTGCGTCCTATTATTCTTTCTTCGAAATGGAGTGAGCCGTGAATATTTGCGTGGTTGGAACCGGATACGTGGGGTTAGTCACAGGGGCCTGTTTTGCTGAATTTGGGCTGAATGTCACCTGCGCGGACAATGATCAAAAGAAAATCGAGTTTCTCCAGAAGAGCCGGGCTCCTTTTTTCGAGCCGGGGCTTGAAGAACTCATCCGCAAAAATGCCAAGGAAGGCCGGCTGTCCTTTACAACGAAAATCGATCAAGCCGTAGCCAAGGCTTTAGTGATCTTTATCGCCGTAGGAACGCCATCCCAAAAGGATGGCTCGGTTGATATGACCTACATTGATGAGGTGGCCAGAAGCATTGGGGAAAATTTAAATGGTTATAAAGTCGTTGCCACCAAGAGCACTGTCCCGGTGGGGACTGGCGAGAGAATTCGCAAAATCATTGAACAATACTCCAGGGAAAAAATAGATTTTGACATTGTCTCCAATCCTGAATTCCTTCGGGAGGGAGCGGCCATCGAAGATTTCTTGCGTCCCAATCGCGTGATCATTGGAGCTTCCAGCAACCAGGCTATCGCCATTCTCAAGGATCTTTATAGCCCCTTGTACCTGATCGAAACTCCGTTTGTCATCACCAACATTGAAACCGCCGAGATGATTAAATACGCCTCCAATGCCTTTCTCGCCACCAAGATTTCTTTTATCAATGAAATGGCCAACCTCTGTGAAAAGGTTGGCGCGGACGTGAACGTGGTGGCCAAAGGAATGGGTCTGGACCAGCGCATCGGATCAAAGTTTCTCCACGCCGGCCCTGGGTATGGAGGCTCTTGTTTCCCCAAGGACACTGCCGGTCTCGCCAAAATTGGCGAAAAGCACGGATACCGTTTTGAAATTATCCAATCGGTGATCAAAGTAAACGAAAAGCAGAAAGAACGAATGGTCGAAAAAATCAAGGAAGCCCTGGGAAAATTGAAGGGGAAAAAGATAGCGGTTTTGGGCCTTTCTTTTAAACCCAATACCGATGATTTGCGGGAAGCCCCTTCCCTGAAAATCATTCCGGCCTTACAGCGCTGCGGGGCAAAAATCAGGGCTTATGATCCCAAGGCCATGGAATGTTCCAAAAATGTTTTTAAGAAGGTCGAATATGGCAAAGACGCCTATGACGTGGCCAAAGGGAGCGATGCCTTAGTGATCATCACGGAGTGGAATCAGTTTCGGAATCTTGACCTGGGCCGTTTGAAAAACCTGATGAAGACTCCGGTCTTTATTGACCTGCGAAATATTTACGAACCGGGCAAGGTGCGGGAAATCGGCTTCAAGTATGTCGCGGTTGGGAGGTAGGATGCGAGCCCTGATTACAGGAGGAGCGGGTTTTATCGGATCTCATCTTTGCGATCGTTTACTGGCCGATGGTTTAGAAATCATATGCATGGACAATTTGATTACCGGGACTACGGACAATATTGCCCATCTGGCCGGCCATCCCCGCTTTACTTTCATCCACTATGATGTAACCCAGTATATTTTTGTCGAGGGGCCTCTGGATTACATCCTTCATTTTGCTTCGCCGGCCAGCCCGATCGATTACCTTCAACTCCCCATTCAGACTTTGAAAGTTGGGGCATTGGGAACGCACAAAGTATTGGGGTTGGCCAAGGCTAAGAAGGCGCGCTTTCTTCTGGCTTCCACCTCCGAAGTCTATGGCGACCCATTGAGCCATCCCCAGGCGGAGGAATATTGGGGAAACGTAAATCCCATCGGTCCCCGAGGGGTTTATGATGAGGCCAAGCGTTTCGGTGAAGCCATGACCATGGCTTATCACCGTTACCACAAAGTGGATACGCGGATTGCCAGAATTTTCAATACGTATGGTCCGCGGATGCGTTTAAATGACGGCCGGGTTGTTCCCAACTTTATTCTCCAGGCGTTGCGGGGGGAAGATTTGACCGTTTACGGAGATGGTTCGCAGACCCGCAGCTTCTGTTATTTGGATGATCTGATTGAAGGGATCATCCGCTTGGTCTTTTCCCGGGAGACGGACCCTGTGAACCTGGGCAACCCGGATGAATTTTCCGTCTTAGAGTTCGCCAGGGTAGTGTTGGAAATTACCGGGAGCTCGTCCAGGATTATCCATCAACCCCTTCCAGTAGACGATCCGCGGGTGCGCCGTCCGGATATTGCCAAAGCCCAAAATATCTTAAACTGGAAACCCAAGGTAAGTTTAAAGGAAGGTATTAAAAAAACCGTTCCTTATTTTCAGGAAAA
>CAZIDC010000170.1:0-4608 GCA_964537885.1 uncultured Syntrophaceae bacterium
TCGGGTTGGCCTCGAAGGCCTTTTTCAGGGTATCGCCGCGGAGACCCTGGCGGAGGGCTTCCAGGGCCAGGATGTCTTCCGGGGGGATGTTGCCCAGGCTGACGTTCGTGCCAAAGCGCAGGATCAGGAACTGCTGCTGGTTCTTGATCGGGGCCTCCCATTCCAGCTTGGTGATGTCGTCCACGCCCTTGATAATGGCTTCCACTTCGTCATCCTTGGGCCGGCCGTCCTTGTCATAGATGCCCACGCCTTTCCCGGCTTCCCGGGCTTCCACGATGACCTTGAAGGCTCCATTTTTCAGGTCGGCGGCAATCTCTTCGTGCAGCTTGGCCGTGGCCACGTTTTCGTTGGGGTCTTTCTTCCCCACCTCAGAAACAACCACGAAACCCATATCCACCGCGCGCTTGATGCAGTCGGCGCGGGTTTTCAGGTCGATCTCGATGGTTCCATCGGAGACCTCGATGGCATTGAAACCGAGCTCCTGGCAGCGTTTTAAATACTTCGGGTAGTTTTTCTGCCAGACCGAAACTTCCAGGAAGGTCCCGCCGGGGCAGATCCAGATGTCGTAATCCTTGACCATCTCCACTTTTTCGGCCAGGTAGTCGATATCCAGGAAGGCGCTGGTGCCGAAGGTCAGTTTGAGAAAATCGATGACGTCGGCCGCAGATTCAAGCAGGTCCTGGGTTGCGGTCAGTCCCAACCCTTTGTCGATAATCATGGTCAAACCTTCCTGGCGTGGTTTCACCGTGCGCCCGGGAACGGGCATTTCGAAGACGCCGTCAAAAGCTTTTACTCCCATTTTAGATTCCCTCCATGCAATTTTTTGCACCGGCCAAGATCGACTTAACCGGGTTCAGCTTCACTTCTTCAACGAAGCGAGTCATCACTTGCAGACGCCGGCGCATCAACTCCGGCGTATCAAAACTCTCCACGGGGATGACGTCATAGAAGACCAGCGTGGGGCCGAGTTTTTCAGTGGCGTTGTCAAAAAGAATTTTGACGATCTTCTCCTTTCTAGTGATAGTCTTGACGATCGGTTTATCCCGCCCCGACTCAATCCGGGCATCCACGACCGTCACCTGGGGGTTGAGGTAGCGAGGGGCGGCGGCGATATGCCGCATGTCGATGGCGATCTTATGGCCCCAGACGTCGGCGACCTGGGGGATGTCGATTTGGAGTCTTTCATTGGCCCGGGGAAAGTCGTAAATAAGATTCCCCAGCCGGATGTTGTCGTAAAGAGAACCCATGTAAAACTCGTACCCTTTACCCGTGAACCGGAAATGGGTCATCTCGGTGGAGAAGATCGCCCAGTCATCCTCCAGGCCTTTGAGCAGGAAGACCGTCTTTCCCGCTCCCGCTCCTCCCACCACCAGAAGCAGGGTGTTGCGGCTAAGGCTGAACATGGAACTGGCGTGGAAGCTGTAAATGCCGTGAACCCGCTCCAGAGTAACCAAAAGGTATTTGAAGAAAAGCCCCAGGTTGCCGAAAAGGGAATACCGGTTGTCCGAGCACTCTTTTTCGTAGCGGGAAAAATCGCCCGTGGCCGTGAGCACTTTATCCGTGACTTTGACCTGGGGCTGAATATTCGGGTCGTCGATCACGACAAAGTAGGAATCCAGATCGTCGCTGAAGGGAATCGGCTCGATGGCATGGATGTCCGTGAGCAATGACTCCATGACCTGGCCTTCAAAGTACCTGGGCTCGGTAATCAGCTTCTCATTGTTGGCAACCAAACCAATCCTGGCCTCGACAATTTTTACGGCTCTCTTAAACATGGCTCTCTTTCCGGGCAGGGGCGATTCGCGAATCGCCCCTCCATTCAATTGTTGGCTTTGCGGGGATAGGTTAGCGCTGCCCGGGCTGCGGCCAGGCGGGCGATGGGCACCCGGTAGGGCGAGCAGGAAACATAATCCAGCCCGATCATGTGGCAGAATTCCACGGATGAAGGGTCTCCACCGTGCTCGCCGCAGATGCCCACTTCCAGCTTCGGATTGGTCCTGCGCCCTTTCTCCACGCCGATGCGCATGGTTTCCCCTACGCCCTGGCGGTCGATGGAGACGAAGGGATCGGTCTCCAGAATACCGGCCTCGCGGTAAAAGGGGAGGAATTTCCCGGCATCATCGCGGGAGAGGCCAAATACCGTCTGGGTCAGGTCATTGGTTCCGTAAGAGAAGAAGTCAGCAGCGGTGGCAATCTGATCGGCAGTGATGGCCGCCCGCGGGAGTTCAATCATGGTTCCCACCATGTACTTAATTTTCAGGCCAGTTTCCGCCATGACTTCTTTGGCCACGCGGTCCGTGATTTCCCTCTGGGCCCGCAATTCATTGACATGGCCCACTAAGGGGATCATCACTTCGGGGATGACTTTCTTGCCTTCTTTGGTTACCTGGCAGGCGGCTTCGAAAATGGCCCGGGCCTGCATCTCCGTGATTTCCGGATAGCTGATCCCCAGGCGGCAGCCGCGATGGCCGAGCATGGGATTGGCTTCCTTCAAGCTTTCGGAACGGTCCTTGAGCTTTTTAAAGTCCACGCCCATCTGCCGGGCCAACTCCTCGATCTCCTCGTCGGTATGGGGCAGGAATTCATGCAGGGGCGGGTCGAGGGTCCGGATGATAACCGGATAACCGTCCATAGCCCGGAAAATGCCCACAAAGTCGTTCCTCTGCATGGGCAGGATCTTGGCCAGGGCCCGCCGGCGTTCTTCCACTGTGTCCGCAAGAATCATTTCGCGTACGGCGGCAATGCGTTCGGTCTCGAAGAACATGTGCTCCGTGCGGCAGAGGCCGATTCCCGTTGCCCCAAAGAGCCGGGCCGTTGTGGCGTCGCGGGGCGTATCGGCGTTGGTGCGCACGCCCATATCGGCAATTTCATCGGCCCAGGACATCAGCTTGACAAACTGCCGATAGATCAGCGAATCTTTGGGTTGAATTTTTTTCTCGATTAAAACCTGAACGATCTCCGAGGAACTGGTGGGGATTTGGCCTTCGATGACTTCTCCGGTGGTCCCATCGATGGAGAGAAAATCTCCTTCCCGTAGGGTGCGGCCGTTGACCTCCATGGAGCCTGTGCTGTAATTGATATTAAGAGCGGCGCAACCGACCACGCAGGGCTTGCCCATCCCGCGAGCCACCAGGGCCGCGTGGGAGGTCATCCCGCCGCGGGAAGTAAGAATTCCTTCGGAGGCGTTCATACCGTGAATATCCTCCGGGGAGGTCTCAATGCGGATGAGCACGCTTTTCTCCCCCTGTTTCTTCATTTCCGTAGCCCTCTCGGGGCTGAAAACCGCCCGGCCACAGGCTGCTCCCGGTCCGGCATTGAGCCCTTTGGCCAAGCGCCTACCCGTTTTGATGGCTTCCGCTTTGGCCTGAGGGTCAAAGATGGGAGCCAGAAGCTGGTTGAAGGAATCCGGATCCATGCGCCGCACCGCTGTTTTCTTGTCGATCAGTTTCTCTTCCACCATCTCCACGGCGATGCGCAAGGCGGCGAAAGCCGTTCTCTTTCCCGTGCGGGTCTGGAGCATCCAGAGCTTGCCCTGCTGCACGGTGAACTCAATATCCTGCATTTCTTGGAAATGTTTTTCCAGCCGCTGATAGATCTTTTCCAGTTCCTTGTAAACTTGGGGGAGGGCCTCTTCCATGGAGGCGAGGGATGGGTCGGTTTTCCGCGCCAGGTTCATGGGCTGGGGGGTGCGGATGCCGGCCACTACATCTTCCCCCTGGGCGTTGGGCAGCCATTCGCCGAAGAAAATCCTTTCGCCCGTAGCCGGGTCGCGGGTGAAAGCGACGCCGGTGGCGCTTTCTCCACCCATGTTGCCGAAGACCATGGCCTGAACATTGACCGCGGTTCCCCAGTCATCGGGAATCTTGTTCAGCTTGCGGTAGGTGATGGCCCGGGCGTTGTCCCAGGATTCAAAGACCGCGCCGATCGCGCCCCAGATCTGTTTTTCCGGATCTTCCGGAAAAGCCTTCCCGGTTTCCTGCTTGACGATGGCCTTGAATTCATGGACGAGCTCTTTCCAATCGTCCCCGGAAAGGTCGATGTCCAGCTTGGCCCCTTTGGCCGCTTTCTTCTCGCCCAGGCGTTCTTCCATCTTGTCGCGGGAAACGCCCAGAACCACATCGCTGTACATCTGGATAAAACGGCGGTAGGAATCATAGGCAAAGCGCTCGTCCCCGGAATTGGCGATGAGGCCTTTGACGGTCCTGTCGTTCAACCCCAGGTTGAGGATCGTGTCCATCATCCCGGGCATGGAGATGCGGGCGCCGGAGCGGATAGAAATCAGAAGGGGGATCTTGGAGTCCCCGAACTTCATCCCCATGACTTTTTCCAGCTGGCCCATGGCCTTTTGGACCTGTTCTTTCAGGCCCGCAGGGTATTTTTTCTTATTGGCATAATAGATGTTGCAGACCTCGGTGGTGATGGTAAAGCCGGCCGGAACCGGAATCTTGAGGTTGGTCATTTCAGCAAGGTCGCAGCCCTTGCCCCCGAGAAGGTTGCGCATCTTGCTGTTTCCCCCGGCTTTCCCGCCTCCGAAGAAATAAACGTATTTTTTAGCCATTGTTCTTCCTTTTCGTTAAAGTTGATTTTGGGAATGATGGAACGCTGGAA
>CAZIDC010000170.1:4708-6442 GCA_964537885.1 uncultured Syntrophaceae bacterium
GCAAAATTGACAAACCGCAACGCCGGCTGCCCGGAAAGAACCCGGTCCACATCTTCCGCCACGGCTTCCACGACTTTCTCCTGGGCTTCATAAGTAAGCCCGGCGGTATGGGGTGTGAGAATGACGTTTTCCATGTTATGGAGAGGGCTGGAAGACGGCGGTTCCTTCTCCCGCACATCCAGGGCGGCGCCGGCAAGCCGGCCGTTCTTCAGGGCCTCGGCCAGGTCCGCTTCGGAGAGGACTTCTCCCCGAGAGGTGTTGATGATGAAAGCAGTAGGCTTCATCTTTTGAAAGGCCATGGCGTTGAGCAACCCTTTCGTTTGTTCATTCAACGGAAGGTGCACGGTAAGAAAATCAGATTCGCAGCAAAGCTGGTCCAGAGAAACAAGGGTGGCCCCGGATTCGGTCACGGGCAGGCTGGTGGAGGAGAGAAAGACATCGTGGGCGATCAGACGCAGGCCAAAGGCTTTGGCCCGCAGGGCCACACGAAAACCAATCTTGCCCAGTCCCAGGATTCCCAAGGTTTTGCCCAGGAGTTCGATGCCATGATATTTTTTCCGCTCCCAGCCGCCGTTTTTGACCGAACGGTCAGCCCCGGCAATTTTTCTGGCCAGGGATAGAAGAAGGGCGAAAACGTGTTCGGCGACGGATACGGCATTCTCCTCGGGGCTGTAAGACACGACGACCCCGGCCTGCGCGGCCGCGGGAACGTCGATGTTGTCGTATCCGGCCCCGGCGCGGCCGATCACTTTCAGCGATTTCGCCCCGGATAACAGGGCGGAATTCACTCTGGTCTGGTTGCGAATGATCAGGGCCGCCGCATTCTCGATTGCTTTTCCGAGCTCGGGAGCTTTCTTCCAGAGGTCCGGGTCGGCAAAGACCTGGTATTTTCCTTTCAGCCGCTCGATTCCGATTCCGGTTACATCTTCGGTAATGAGGATCTTTTTCGGATCAGCCATGGCTCATTCATCCTTTCCCACGTATTCGCCGTCAGGGTCTACCTCCTGGCGCAAAATCCTCAGGTCTTCAGCCGTCGGTAAAACCACTGTGCTCACCTGAGGGATGGTTTGAATCGGGAAAGAGGTATTCTCCTTGACCTGCTCGGGGCTAACACCGGGCATCAATTTGATGATCCGCAATTGGCCCATGGTTTTATCAATCGCCATGACCGCCAGATCCGTAACCACCGTGATGTCGGGTTGATCGTTTTTCAAACCGGCCTTTTTACGGCCATCCGGACCGGTGATGTATCCTGGGCTGGTAACATAGGCGCATCTTTCCGGGAACCGCCGCTTCTCGTGGCGGCAGATGATCAGAATGCGTTTGGCATGCGAGGCAATATCATTGGCCCCTCCGCTTCCCGGAAACCGCACCTTGGGGCGCTGGTAATCACCGATGACCGTGCTGTTGATATTGGCAAACTGGTCAATTTGAGCGCCCCCGAGAAAGCCAACATCCACGAGACCCCGCTGCAGCAGACAGCCCAGAACCTCCCGCAAAGTCCCCAGTTTGGCAGCCCGGTGCATGGCCTTGGGGTCGGAGACCGAGGTCGGAACGGGGAGCAACTGCGGGGCAATGGGTCCGGTCTCGATGACCAAGCACATGTTGGGGGCGGTAGATTTCTGGGCATACATGGCGGCTACCAGCGGCATGCCGGTGCCGGCAAAGACAATCTCTCCATCCCGGATGTGTCTGGCGGATTCGATAATCATCAGCTCGTCGGATTTAAATTTT
>CAZIDC010000171.1:0-6432 GCA_964537885.1 uncultured Syntrophaceae bacterium
TCAATGGGGAAGAGGGTAATTATTGCCTCGCCATGCCGGTTACCAATGATATGGCCCTCATCCTCGGACGCGAGATGTTCGGGTATCCCAAAAAAATTGCGAATATCAACTTCAATCGCCGAGAAAAGGACGTGAAAGGCTTGACGGAGCGCCACGGCGTGCGATTTTTCGAAGTGAATGCGAAGCTGACAGGAAAACTCAACACGGAAGACGCCCCAAGTATCCTCGCTCAGGTTTTTAGCGTCGGATCCACATCGATGGTGACTACTTTCAATTTCAAATATTTTCCGGCACCTGAAGGAAACGGGTTTGACTTTCACCCGCGTCTCGTCCGGGAAGAAGTGGAGTTTCGGCCAAGTGTTATCGAGGTTGGAGAAGCGGAGATCCTCCTTCGGCCTTCTAAATATGACCCCTGGGTGGAAGTGGAAATTGTGCGCGTGCTGGGGGCTATTTACACAGTTGGCAATAACTCGATGCGGAAGGGCAAGGTGGTAGCGGAAGCCGACCCCCTGGCCTTTGCTCCGTTTTCTTTTATGAAACTTGACTTTTAACCTAAGACGCCTGGTCTATAAAGGAGAAATGGGATGAAGGACGTCAAGTCATTGATCGTAAATTCACCCCTCGGAAGGTATGAGACCGATCATTTGGGTTCGCCGGTAGGGGTAGTTAGGATGGAATCTGAAAAATCCTATTCGGGCATCGGTCCACTTCTTCAGGTCTATATTAGCGATTCCGATCAGGAGAGTTGGAAAAAGATTAAAGCAAAAATTGACTATACCTACGAAAACCTTGATCTGGCCTTAACCCCTCTGGAAAAGGAAAGCAGCTTCAGCAGAGAAATTAAAATCAGAATTGAGAAAGGGCAAAAGTTACTCTTTAAACCGAACCTCGTGAATATCTTCTGCATTGACCCCCAAACTCATGGCCCCGACATAGGGAGTACGGCTTGCACCGAATGGTCGTTTGTAGCAGCCTTAATGAGGTGGTTCCATGAAAAACTGGGCATTAGATATTACCAGATGGCTTTAGGCGAAGCGGCTACCTGCATGCCGGCGGCTGCCGGTC
Organism: uncultured Syntrophaceae bacterium; assembly: GCA_964537885.1. Classification (GTDB taxonomy): domain Bacteria; phylum Desulfobacterota; class SM23-61; order SM23-61; family SM23-61; genus CAZIDC01. Next base: position 1,066 of record CAZIDC010000171.1, read on the forward strand.
AATATTCACTGGTAAACCCAGAAGGCCAATTGATAACCCCGGAAGCCAGCATTGAAGGAAAAGTGGGAAACTTTTATTGCGGGTGGGGATTTTATTTTGCGCGCAAATATTTAGCTGAATCCCTCGAATCTAATCAAAGCGATGATCCCATGAAAGGATACGCTGAAAGCGTTGCCGGAATTTATATACCGCCGGGGCAAGTTTCGGACAAGTTGATGGTTTACGACTTAAACCGCATCTTTGATGATCCGACCAAGGGCCGGGAACTTGAGGTTCCAGAGGGTATCAATTTTAAATCCATAACCCTCCACAAGGTGGTAGCTGGTGGGTCTCCGGGGGATCCCCAGGATTTGCAGGCCTATCCTGGGTGTGTCCTGGTCAACGTGCCTAAATTCAAAGTCCACGCCATCACGCTTTTCACAAATGTAATCAAAAATCTGGGAATCGGCCTTTACCCAATGCAGTCAGCGAAGGAGGGGGGACTCAAATGGGACTATAGCGTCCCCCCTTCGGCGATACCGGGAATGAAAGGAAGAATTCCCCATCATCTATGGGTTTCCGATATGGATGTAGAGTGTGGCATTCCGAAAAGGGATAATGCCGGGAAATATGTCGTAAGGAAAACCGGTGGAATCAATGCCACCATGATCGATATCATTAAGGCAGTGAAGAACCAGGGCATTTTCATGATCCATATCGTAGATGGGATTGAAACCATCAATCAGGATCACACCAGCAACGTCTTAGGTATAAAAGAACCCGAAGGGATGGTCTTCGCCGGGCTCGACCCGGTGGCGCTCGATGTGATGTGCGCCCGGTACATGTTCAGCAATGTGCCGTTGAAAGAAGCCATGGAAGCCGGCTTGAACGGCAGCCCTGTTGACCAGTTTCCCCAAAGGGTTCCTCTGCCCACCCTGGAGGGCAAGAATATCAACACTCGGAATGGTTACGACTATCCCCTTTCAAGGGATAAATCCTTTGCCAAGGCGGAGAAGAGCGGTCTGGGTGCGAGACATTATTATGTGATGGGCAAAGACGCTGTAACGGAGCGTCCCCTCGTTTCACTCCAGGGTCATTTGGGCACGGTCAAGGACGGAACATTTTCCGATTTGGTTACCAAGGCGTTATATTTTGATGTATATAAAATACCCTGGGATCTGCAGCAGACGGCCTTCCATTATTTCTCGGCAGTGGACAAGCTATCGGGTTCATCCTTGAAAAACGAGTTCCTGGAGGCGTTTGACGAGGATGGAGATGGAATTGTTACCTACGAGGATTTTGGCAAAAAGGGGTATTTAGATTTTTCCCTGCATTCAGGGGGGAATTCTGTCTCCGAATCCGGTTCAACCCCGCTTGGTTACCTGCGAGGAAATTTTATCCAGCGAACAAAAGTTTTAAAGGCCGGGCAACCGCTGTGGAATTCGCAGGGTCATCATATATTCAAGGAAGTTCTCTATGGGGGCGCCTGCTTCATGGCTTACAAGATGTCCGAAATGGGAATCGAATCTCCAGACCCATTTGTTCCAACCCTCGTTTGGGGAAAGGGAAAGTGGCCGAGCTTCAAACTCGCATGGTATGTCTACCTGGGGGTCAATTTGTATGGCACCCAATTTCCTTTCAAAATAGGGTTCCCAAGCTTATACGGTTCTGCTTTCCGTTACGCCGACCTGACCCAAAACGACGGGCAATATGCCGGTAAGATCCGCAACCAACCGGATCCCGATGCCTTAACGAAATATGCCTCAGGGATAAAAAACAGCCAAATCGTACCCCTGAATTTTACCTTCTATATGCCTTCCGGATACGAAAACGTTGGGGCAATTAAAGTTCCAAACGTGGAAGTTACCACGGATCCTGCCAGAGTATTTACTGCAACCTTTTCAGATGGAAAGGAAATATGGAAGGGGATATGAGCAATTCAGTGCCAGTATATTTTGAAGGTATAGGTGTGTCGAAAGGGACGCCCTTAAATAATTAAATTAACACAAAGAGGATTGGGCGATAAAAAGGGACTATGCCAAGATTAGCTCGCCTTGATGGTCCCCGAAATTAGGGAGTTCCCTATCTGCTCTGGCCAACCGTCTAGAAATGAGCCCGGCTGGGGTTGGCTATGCCGCACAAAAGGGAGACGCCATTGCTCAGCAGAATGGTTATCAGCTTATCCAATGGGATATTTACTTATTTAAGGATGCCCCCCAATACACTTACATAAAAACTTCGCGGACGGGTTCGGCCCTGATGTCCTGAAGACCTTCATCGCGGGGAGTCATCCCATCGCGGCCGATTCCTTTTTCGCGCGCTCGCGGGCCATCTCCTCGGGCATCGATCGCTTCGGACTCACGAGCGGGCAGTCTTCGAGCGAGGCATGGCCCAGGACGATGTCCTCGGCCAGGGTCCTGCAGTCCGGGGCCCCGCAGGCGCCGCAGTCCTTTTCCGGGAGCTTCGCGGCGATCTCCTTGCACATGCGAAGCTTCTCGATCGCCCTGGCCGGTATCCGGTCGAGGGGCGGCGGGGGCATGGGCACGAGCTCCTTTGACAGAGAAAAAACCCCGTCCTGGTACTGCCGCCTGACCATCTCCCGGTTGACGCGCGACTTCTCCCCGAACATCTTGACCAAAGACAGTATCTTACCCTTGGCAATGTGCCTGTTTTCGACCGTCAGGGGACCACCTATGCACCCGTCCGGGCAGATCTGGCATTCGAGATAGTCGATTCCCCTGAGCCTGCCGGATTCGACGTCGTCCAGTATCTTCATGACGTCCCGCACGCCCGCCACGGCAAGCCCCTTGTCCGTTTTCAGCCCGCTGATTTCGCCGCCGTTGACGGCCCACCCGATCCCCACGCCGCTGGACTGCTGGACGATCATGTCCTCGTCCAGGGACTTGAGCGCGGACATGACGGGGCCGTATATGTCGCGGATCGAGATCGTGCCGTCCAGCTCGGATTTGTCCCTCCCGAGCGGGCTCGCAATGGAAATGATCTTGGCCGGGCAGGGCGTGATGTCGATGACGCCGATGTCCCCGGGGGAAATATGGTGCTTGCTTGCCTTCTGGTTCCTGTACTGCATGGCGGCGACCTCGCGGGGCGCGTCGATGGGAATGATGTGCGGGCACAGGGTGGGATAATTCATGGTGATGAGCCTGACCACGGCCGGGCACCGCGAAGAGATGAGGGGACGGGGTCCGGGCTTGGTCTCGAGATGCTCGTCGATGACGGCGGTCACCATTTCGCACAGCCAGGCCTTGTCGAAGACATAGGTGAACCCGATTTTTTTCAGGGCCAGAAGGATTTCATTGGGCATGGTGCGGCGGCCGCACTGGCTGTAAAGCACGGGGGAGGGGAGCGCGATGGTCATCTTAAATTTTCCGATGTCTGATGGGGGGGTCGTCAGGGACGTGACGGCCTTATGGGGACAGACCCGGAAGCACTCCCCGCAGTCGATGCAGCGCTCGCCAAGGATGAGGGCCTTGCCGTTCCTGACCCGCATGGCCCTGGTAGGGCAGGCCTTGATGCAGGCCACGCATCCCACGCATTTATCCTCTTCGATTCTAACCGAGTGCTGCAGCTGGCTCACGTTTCATTCCTCCCGCTTCATACCCGACGCATACGTCATTTGATCAGAACTCGCTTTAAAGTGAGTTGAATATACAAAAAAGGCAATTGTGTGTCAAGGGAGTTTTAGCACAAGATCTTGGGTTCGTTTGGGCGCCTTTTCAGCGGGGATTCGGGGGGTTCTCGGGGTAGAGGTGGAGAGGGGGGGCAACGATTTGACGAGGACCGTCAGGCATTTTTGAGGCTCATCGGGGCGCACCGGTTCCTCCCGCCCCGTATTCCTGATCTTTACGACGGAAGGTAGGCGTCCCAGGAATAGTAGGGGTGATGTTTCAGGATGGCCTTACCGAAGACCTGGAATCCGGAATGACGCCAGTTGGAAAGCATGGCGATCAGGTCTTTTGTAATTTTCCCTCTGACCAGGAGGATCTTGCAGACCTTGTGCCGGAAGATCGCCTCCAGCTTTTTCATCTCCAGGGAAGGAGCGACCCGGAACATGCCCCTCCCGTAGAAGCATCCACACCACCGGCATCAATCCTGTGGGAGGGATGTACCACGTGGGCAAAGACATCGAAGGCCTAATCAAGGATAGCGAGTGGGCGAGGTCCATGGGGTTTATAGGCAGGTCCTGCATCCATCCCTCGCACGTCGAACCGATCAACAAAGTCTTCAGCCCCAAGCCCGAGCAACTGGATTGGGCCAAACGCGTGGCGGCGGCGATCAAGGAAGGGAGGGAGAAGAGGTCAAACGTGTCGTCGCGGCTGCCGGCCTCGAGACTGATTTAGGCTAGGCCCAAGTTGCCAAAATTCGCGTTCTATAATCGGGCGGAAACTCTTGGCCGCTTGACATGGCCTGAAGGTCGGGGTATTGAGCGGGGTCGGTTAGTAGAGCAGATATTTTGAGCGAACCTTCTGGAACTGATCAAGAGATTCCTCCCAATTCCTTACGATTAATTTAGGCGATTTGCCATCCTTGACCGCCTGCAAAATCCATTGCGCCCCGATGAGGGATAGGGTTTTATCAACCTGAAAGGCATGAGGATAAAGTTGATAAAGGGCGCTTATCATTTCTACCCCCAAGGCTGGGGAATCCAGGCTCTGGCGATCGGTTAGGATCATCTTGACGCCATGACACAGCTCATTCTTGAAACGGCTGCTACTGGGGATGAAATCCACAGCAAGGAATGTAATGCCGCGGATCCCCCGATTATTGAGATACTCCGCGAATTCTTCAGCTTTAATCCAAGGCGAGCCAAGAAGTTCAAAAGGTGTGTCGGTCCCCCTGCCAATGCTTACATTTGCCCCCTCGACCATCGCCACGCCGGGGTATAGGGTTACTTGGGTGAGGTTACGCAAATTCGGCGAAGGATTCACCCAGTGCAGACCGGTCTCGTCATACCAATGGGTACGTTTGTAACCTCTCATTTTGACAACACGCAACTTGGCGCCAATTCTGTTTTCGGCGTTAAACATTTTCGCCAACTCCCCCACCGTCATGCCGTGCCGAATGGGCATGGGGAAATAACCGGTAAAGGACTTCAAATCTTGTTCCATGACCGGACCCTGAACCAAGGAACCGGTGATAGGGTTAGGCCGATCAAGAACGAAGAAAAGGATTCCGTTCTCGGCAGCAGCTTCCATGGCATAAGCCATTGTGGTTATATACGTGTAGAAACGCGCCCCCACATCTTGGATATCAAAGACCAACGCATCCAGGCCATTCAGCATCTTTTTTGTCGGCCGCAGGACGCCTCCATAGAGGCTGTAAACGGGTAGACCTGTGCCTGGCTCTTGGGTTGAAGAAACTTTCTCCTCC
>CAZIDC010000172.1:0-6430 GCA_964537885.1 uncultured Syntrophaceae bacterium
TTTGTAAAGGGGGGTGAGGGGGGATTTTCTCAAGGCGTCCCAAAGCAAATCCCCCGTTGTCCCCCTTTTTCAAAGGGGGATTTAAAAGCGAAAACTTATTTAAGGATAAGCCCTAAGTCATTGGGACATTGGTAATTGATATTTGAATTTTAGTCGGGCAGGATTCAGCGGCGCCGGAGCCCGGCGTGGTAGCAGCAGGTGGCGCTCTTGAAGTTATTGTCGAAGATGCGCGTCTCACCGTCGCCGAAGGTGATTTTTACATAGGAAGAGCCCCCCTGAACGAGTGAATTCCTTTCTTCGATGACCAGGCCGGTCCCCCACTCTGGGTATTTCCTATGGACCACCCAGTCGCCGACCTTTAAATATAGGGACCTTATCTCTTCCATCAATGATTTTATATCAAACCGATTTCATAAAAACAAGAGTTATGATCTTCTTTCACAGCTTTTGACTGCTCTCTTGCCTCATCGGACCCAATATGAAATGGTCCATCCCATGAATGTCCCCGCCCAGGAACTTGCCCTAAGTGTTTTTCCGTTTTTTTGCCATGCCCTTTTTTACCCGATATAATTTGATCTCCCCCCCGCATTTCCAGCACTTCAGGTGGATTTTTTTGACCAGGCTCAAACGGGCCTTGGTGGCGAAATTCTGCGTTTGGCAATGGGGGCAATAGAAAATTTTGCTCATGTTTAGTTCGGATTTCCCATCATACCCTGAACCTTATACCGTATGCCCTAATCCGCATTCCCCAATCCAAAATCCGCAATCAGAAGTCCATCTCCTCCAATTTCTTTAAACCCATACGCATGGGGAGGATGGCGACCACCCCGATCAATATAGCCACACTCGCAAAGGAAAAGATGATGCCGGTCCATTCGAATAAGGAAAGGACCCGATGGTTGAATCCGGCCATGAAAATGGTATAGACCGGCCAGGCCTCCAGAATGACGATCGCCCCGACAAAAATCATGCTCATGACCATGAAAAAGACCCCGCCAAATCCCGAGGGGATCTGGGCGGCATTCTCCACCCGGAAGCGCGGATAGCTGGCTCCCATCCCGATCCCGAGACTAACAACGCCAAAGGTCATAAAAAAGAGGGTCACGGAAGAGAGAATCATCATGAACGGGGTAACCTGAAGCAGATGGTTGGACCAAAAGATCAGGATCTGAGCCAGGATCAGCAAAGGAAAAAGGCTTGTCCAGAACTTGCTCCGGAGAAACCTGCGCAGGGAGATCGGGGAGGAACGGATAATCCAGAAAGCAGGCCCCTCCAGGCTGACCGCCGGGAAAACGAAGCGGCCGGAAACCGCCGCCAGGACGAACCCGGCCAGACCCATGTTGAGAAAAGAGATCAGATTTTGCAGGAAAAACGTCGGCAGGGGTGATTTAGCAAGGGGCAGGACGCTGAAGTTGTACAGGTAAACAACCACGAGGGCGGCAAGGAGAATCAACTGCGACCACTGGGCGGCATCCCGGCAAAAGGTTTTGCAATCCTTGACCACCAACGCCCGAACCCGGGGATGGAGATAGAAGGTGGCCAGGCGCATGAACCCTTCGGCCAAGGGCATCTGGGTGATTCGGGCTTTCCGCGCTTCCTGGGCTTTGGTCCATCCGTCAAAATATTTGGCGCGGAAAAGCCAGTTGGCGAAAACGATTCCGGCGCCGGCCGTGGACCAGAGGAGCCCGAGGAAAAAAATAACCGGTGATCGGTGGTCCTGATAAAAAGGAAGCAACGATTCGGCAGCCCACGAACTGGGGAGGAAGGTCGTGAAGGGAGTCTCCAGGGCGGTCAGGTATTCCACCAGGCTGGCGAAGGAGTCGGGATTGGCCAGGCGCTCCGGCTGCAGGAAGCGCAGCATAAAATAGAGAATGACGGCGCAAAATATCGAGAGCAGGAAGAGGACGTCTTTGGTCCTTCGGGCCGGGAAAATGTTGACCATCATGATGGAAAACAGCGTACCCAGAGCTGCAGGAATGATGAGGAAAGGAATCAGGGCGCAGACCAAAACAATGTAATAAGTGAGGGGGGCTTTATACACCCACCCATACGCTAAAAAAACCGGCAGGCCAAAAAGCAGAACCATCCAGGAGCTGTGGGTCAGGGTTTCCGCAAGCCGGGCATAAAAAACCCGATCCGGGGAGACGGGGCGGGAGAGGATAAGGTTCAAATCTTCGGCCAAGAAAAAAGTGGAGAGGGAAGAGATAATATTGCTGAAAAGGAGAATGGAAAAGAAGGTCAAGAGGATCATGAACAGGAGATTCGAGGCCAGAAGGTCGCCAAAAAGCTCGACGCTGCGAAAATAGAACAGCACCCTTTTAAAGGCCAGGAAGGTAAAAACCCAGAAGGCCGCGGCCAGGCCGGCGAGGATCAGGGGTTTTAAAAGAGAACGTCCTTCCCGTTTCCTTAGACGATGTTTCAGGGAGATGATTTTGGGCCGAAGCAGGATCAGCCATGTTCCCATTCGACCCCCTCCCCTTCTCCTCCGGTAAGTTTTAGAAAGAGAGGCTCCAGATGCTCGAGCAGAACCCGACCGGAGGTAGGTTTGATCAAACCTACCATCATGCGAATCGTGGTGGTCTTTCCTGCGCCGTTTGGCCCTAAAAAGCCAAAGATTTCACCCGCCGGAATCCGCAGGTCCAAATCCCGCACCGCATGGAAATTACCGAATTTTTTGTTCAGGCAGTCAATTGCGATCATCCGTTCAGCGGACCTCCAGGATTTCGACCTTGAGGCGGCCGATGATCTTAACGATGTCCACTTGTTGGTCCAGGTCCCCCTTGACCAAACGAATATGCGTGGCATCCGCTGGAAATTGATTGAGGAGCGGGTCAACGGAAATCCACGTCCCCAGGTGCACCTGAGCCCAGGCATGGTAGTAGAACTTGCCTTCCTGGTAAACAATCCCGGCCTGCATATTTGCCGGGATTCCCACGGCCCGGGCCAAAGCCGTGAATAAAACCGCGTGCTCGTTGCAGTCCCCAGCTTTCTGGCGGAGGACTTCCACGGCGCTGGGAATGCTGACCACCGGCCGCTTTTCCACTTCCCTGTAAACCCAGGCCGCAAGGCGCCTGACTTTTTCCGAGTCGTCCTCAGCCCCTTTCACGATGGTTTCTGCCTGCCGGATGATTTCCTGATCGTCGCTCTGGATAAAAGGGGTGGAGCGTAAAGCGCTCTGAAGAACTTCTTCGGCAGTGGATCTTACAGAAAGGATCGGGGGAGGGAATTTTTCCTTTTGAATGATGACCTCGTTGCCTTGGCGGAGTTGACGATCCCCTTCCATTGACAGTTCATTCAGCGCCGGCGATAAAAGTTTGGCCCGCAAATAACTCGCCTCGCGGGGATTTTCTATTAACCGGTTTACCGGGACGGCCGTGAGCGCGATCAGGTCAACGATCTTGCCGCGGCTCCAATTTCTCTGCCTGGCTACATCCCTGCTTTCCCGCAGCAAAGTTAGGCCGGTGAGGCTTTCTTCTTTCCAGATTAGGCCGTTCCGGTCCATCCAACTATTGACCATGATTCCCCGAAACTCTTCGCGCACCCGGTATAGCTCTTTCTCTTCTCCGCCAATCACCAAACGCTCCAGGCTTTCAACTTCGGCGATCATCTCGGCGGTGCTTAAAGTGGAAGGATCAAAAGCCGGAAATCGGAATTTTTTACCTATTTCCAACCCTTGCGCCAGAAAATAAAGCTTGCTCTGGCTGAGAATTTGAGGGGCATCCTTGAGGGTGACTTCCTGCTGCCGCTCCTTTCCGCCGGAATGGATCACGAAAAGCAGGCGCCGGCCCGAGCTGGCCGGATCTACACGGCCGGTCAGCCGGAATTCAACCAATCCCGATTTTAGGGAAAAATGAAATGAATCGAGGATGAAGTTTTGATCGGTCCGGTATTCTAAAGTCTGCTCGATGTTCTGGGGAATGCCCATCACGCTTAATTGCAGCCAGACTTTTTCGCGGACAAAAAGGCCGTCTGCTTGGGGCTGCTGATGGGTTACGGCGTACCCGATTTTTTCACCTCGGAAGTAAACCCCCCACCAATCCTCTCCAACCTTCATCTCTTCTCTGACCAAAGCAGGGTTGATTTTCAACATTCCGGGTTTAATGAAGGAACGTTCGACAAGGAAGCCCATCATCACCAGCCAGGTTAAAATAATGGACCCCTGGAGGATAAGTCTTTTTCGCCTTATTAAATTGTATATTAAATTCCTTGCCATCGGAGCGATACTCACGAATTCCGCAGCGACGTGAAAAGTCTCCCTTCTCCCCCCAATTTTTTATTTTGCAGTGAAATTTAGCAATTTTTTTAAACCGCTAAATTGATCCAGATCATTAAAATTAATCCCCGGGAGGTGCGAGATGGGTAGTTAGAGGAGGAATCAGGTCGCGTAGGTCCAGGCTGCGGATGGAGACGTCAGCCAACGCATTTAACTTGTCCGAAAAGGAATTAAAGGCAATGGAGAATCCGGCCATCTGAAACATGGCCGTATCGCCCGTGCTGTCCCCCACGGCCAGAACCTCTTCCTTCCGGGCGTTAAAACGGCGCTGGGCTTCTTGAACCCACTCTCCTTTGCGATCATAATGGACGTTAACCTTGATTGCCCCGTTGAGAAGGCCGTTGGTCGCACCCAGTTCATTGGCGACTTCATAATCAAACCCGTATTTCTCCTTCACCCATTCGGATAAAAAGGAAAGGCCCGAGGAAATGATTCCCAGCTTGGCTCCCTGGGAACGGAGGTAGCCGACCAGATCTTCAATTCCAGGATAGAGAGGGATATCTTGCAAGATTCTCTTCAGATCGGAAACCTTCATTCCCTTCCAGATTGCGGCATCAAGCTCGCAAAAGCGGTGATAGCCGATCTCCCCGCGCAGGAAGGCTTGTTGAAACTTTTCGGCATATCCATCCCAGACCCCCAGCCGCCGGTGGATGTATTCCCACGCGCTCTTTTCCTGCGTGAGAGTTCCATCCAAATCAAAAAGCGCCAATTTTAGAGTTCGTCCTTTTTCCCTTTTTAATCTTTCGTTCATGAGGATATAGCTTCGCGCATAATCAGAAAACCCGTTTCTTGAAAAGGGAAATTCCTATGGAAATAAGTTTGGGAGAGAAGGAAAAACACGGATTCGTTTGCCGGAAAAAATTGGGAATGAATTCCTTACATCTCCGACTTAAAATCTTCCGGCTTCAACTTATCGAAAAGATCATCAATCCATTTATCGGAGACATCTTTTTTGGGCTTTGGTTCCGCATGCCCTGCTGAATCCAGCACTTTCTCGGCCACGAAGATGGGGGCTTTGGCGCGCAGGGCTACGGCGATGGCGTCGCTTGGCCGGGAATCAATCTCCACCACGCGCCCATCGACCTCCAGGGTGATAACAGCGTAAAACGTATTGGAGCGGAGATCATTCACCGTGATCTGACGGACAGTGGCTTTCATTCCTTCGATAACGTTTTTGATCAGGTCGTGGGTCATGGGGCGGGGGGTCCAGGTGTGTTCAATTCCCATGGTAATGGCGTTGGCCTCAAAAAGGCCGACCCAGATCGGCAAGGTCCTCCCCGTGGCCTCCTCTTTGAGGACGACGATAGATTGATTCGTCTCGGAATCAAAGAATAACCCCTGCACTTTCATTTCTACCATGGTCTTCCCCCTTAAAAAAAATCATCAGCATGGTTTTATCATTATAGGCCCGCCCCTGCTAAAATGCCAGTTCTTTTTCATTCAGCTTTCTTGCCTTTCTGCGACCTCTTTAACGAGAATCTGGAGGATTTGGCTGGCTGAACCTTTGAGAATCCAGTTCGAGATGTACCGGGTAAGCTGGGTTTCCTCGATATTTACCTCCACGATGATTGCCCCGGACCTCTTGGCGATCACCGGCAGGTCGCAAGCCGGGGAGACCACGGCGGATGTACCGATCACCAGCATCAATTGGCAGCTCCCCGCTTCCTCCTTGGCTTCCATTTGAGCTCCCCAGGGTATCGGTTCTCCGAAAAAGACGAAGTTGGGTTTGAGCACCCCGCGGCAGATGCATCGGGGGGGAAGCGTATCCAAATTGACCTGATGGCGTTCGTACATCTGACCGCAAAGCAAACAAACCAAATTCTTGCTGCTGCCATGAAACTCAATGACCCGTTTGTTCCCGGCAGACTGGTGCAGGTAGTCGATGTTCTGGGTGATTATCGAACTGAGGTGCCCGGTTTGCTCAAGCTTGGCCAGGGCAAAATGGGCGGGGTTGGGCCTTGATTTTTCCAGCAAACCGCCCATCTCTTTTAACATGGTCCAAACCTTTTTGGGATTGGCTGAAAATGCTTCGATGGTGGCATACTCCATGGGATCATATTTTTCCCATAGCCCCGAAGGTCCCCGGAAATCGGGGATCCCGCTCTCTACGGATATTCCGGCCCCCGTAAAAGCCACAACTTTCTTGGCCCGCCGGAT
>CAZIDC010000173.1:0-4082 GCA_964537885.1 uncultured Syntrophaceae bacterium
ACTCAACCAACTTCAACGGCGTGGGGCGGGATTTCCCCGTCATCCAGGAGATTATCGACAAGGTTTACGGGGCCATGAAAGGCAATATCTCTTTTACCCGCGTGGGGACTGTCTTCTATAACCGGGGAGTCGTGACCGCAATAGCCATGGATGAGGCCCTTCGCACGGCCCACAAAAAGTTTGGCGTCCATCCGGTTACCGGGGAAGAGATGCAGTGGGCCCTCGAGCATCTTGACATCACCGAGGCGAGGATCAAAGAAATAGGGGCCGAGGGATTGATGCCGCCGATCAAGACCTCCTGGAAAGACCATGAAGGCGGCGGCTGGGTCCGGTTCCAGCAGTGGGATGGTCAGAAGTGGGTCCCGGTAGGTACCTGGGTGGCTCCCATGAAGGAATTCGTCCGGGAAAAAGTCGAGAAGTCCGCGGCCAAATATGCCCAGGAAAAGGGGATTACCCCGCGAACGAGTGAAGCTTTAAAATAAATAAGCATAAAGCGAGCAGGCATTATGAGCCAGAATCCTTTGCTCAAAGTCAACAATATTGAGGTTGTCTACGAGCATGTCATCCTGGTCCTGAAAGGGGTCTCCCTGGAGGTGCCCGAGGGGGGTCTCGTGGCCCTCCTCGGGGCCAATGGGGCCGGCAAAAGCACGACCCTCAAGGCCATCTCCAATCTTTTGCGGGCCGAGCGGGGTGAAGTCACCAAGGGGGTCATCGAATTCCTGGGGGAGCGCATCGACCGCAAGGATGCCGCCCAGTTAGTGCGCAGCGGCATTGTCCAGGTCATGGAAGGGCGCCGCAAATTCGAGCACTTGACCGTGGAGGATGACCTCCTCACCGGAGCTTACAGCAGACGGGATGCTCATTTAGTAAAAAAGGACCTGGCCCTGGTTTATGGCTATTTTCCCAGGCTGGCTGAACGCCGCAGCGTGAAAACGGGCTACATCTCCGGGGGAGAACAACAGATGGTCGTCATCGGCAGAGCCCTGATGGCCCGTCCCAAGTTAGTGCTTTTGGACGAACCCTCCATGGGACTGGCTCCTTTGCTGGTCCAGGAGATTTTTGACATCGTCGTCCGCCTCAACCGCGAGGAGAGGATGGCCATCCTCCTGGCGGAGCAAAACGCGACCATGGCCCTCCAGGTTGCCCGCTATGGTTACATCATGGAGAACGGTCGCATGGTTTTGGATGGGGACGCGGATACCCTGCGGGACAACGAAGATATCAAGGAATTTTATCTCGGCCTGAGCGGGGTTGGAGCGCGTAAAAGCTATAAGGAGGTTAAACATTACAGACGCAGAAAACGCTGGCTGGGCTGAGCGGAAAAAATGGGAAGAGTTGTTCCATCGCCTTTCCTATCCTTTCCCCCTGGTTGTTATCGATCGCCTGGTCGAGGTGGAGCGAAGAAAAAGTATCCGGACCGTCAAGTGGGTTACGGCCGATGAGTTTATTCTTGCCGGGCATTTTCCCGGCGAGCCCACCATGCCGGGGGTCCTGACCCTGGAAGGAATCATCCAGAGCGCCCTCATTCTGGTGGCCGAGTCCCATGACCGGGGAAGGCTGAGCAGTTCTCTCGAAAAAGTGGAACGGATCCGGTTTAAACGGGCCATCGTTCCCGGCGATCGAGTAGATTTCTTGGTTAGCCTCATAGCCATGGAAGGCGACTTCTGGAAGTTCAAGGGAAAGGCGCAGGTCGGCGGAGAAACCGCGGCCGATGCGGATGTAACCCTTAAAGTAATCAATAGAGAAGTGGGATTCGACTTATGATGGAAAACCGTGAGATCCAGACCATTCTCCCCCATCGCTATCCTTTCCTCTTGGTGGACCGCATCGCGGAAATCGAGCCGGGGAAGCGGGGCGTCGGGATTAAAAGTTTAACCGGCAACGAGTGGTTTTTCCGGGGACATCATTCCTATCCGGCCTCTCTCCTTCTCGAGTCGCTGGCTCAGGTGGGCGGAATCGTTCTGGGGATTAAGGCCCGGGAAGAAAACCCCCAGACCCGCTTCATCGGCCTTTTCGCCGGAGTCTCGAATTTTCAATTCCGCCGTTGTCCGGTTCTGGGGGAGCAGATCACCCTGAAGGTTGAACTCACCCAGAGCCTGGCTTCGATATACCGCTTTGCCGCCGAGGCCTTCGTGGAGGAAGAAAAGATTGCCGGCGGTCAGATCCTCCTCTCTTTCTCCCGAAGCACTCCGGAAACCTCCAAGTGAAGTTTTCCCCTTTATTTCTCTTTATTTTTCTCCTGATACCCTGCTTCTTTGCTCCTCTGGCCTCCGGGCAAAAAAATGAAACCGACGCGCGCCGCCTTTCCCACCCGCCCATTTTTGCCTCCCAAAGAATATCGCTCAACGGGTTGAAAATTCATTTCGTGGAATTGGGGGAAGGCCAACCTCTTCTTTTCCTCCATGGCCTGGGAGGGTCATTCAAAGACTGGGCCCCAAGTCTCCAATTTTTTTCTCCTTCCTACCGGGCAAGCGCCATCGATTTTCCCGGATTCGGCGATTCGGACAAGCCTGAAGTAGAGTATTCGATCGAGTGGCTCACTAAGGTCGTAGAAAATTTTTTGCGGGAACGGAAGATTGACCGGGTCAACCTCGTTGGCCATTCCATGGGCGCCCTGGTGGCTCTCAACCTGGCGGCTCAACCCGACTCCCCGGTGAAGAAGCTGGCGGTATGCGATGCGGTGGGAATCGGGGATAAGGCAGGATTTTTAAGCTACGCCCTGACCAAGAAGATCATGGGGCCGGAATCCCGCTTTGAAACCCTGGAAGGGATCCTGCGGGATGAATTCAAATCCATGATCGATGATTTTTTCAAGGGCCAAAAACCGAAGACGGCCAGGGAATTTTTCGAGTCCCTTCCCAAAACTCCGTTTACCGGCAAGCCCTTTTTACCCATGACCCCCTCGGTCCAGATGTCGGCCAGCATCATCGATTTCGACATCCGTCCAAAACTCTCCTCCGTCAAACAACCCACGTTAATCATCTGGGGTGCCAAGGACCCGATTGCTCCGCTCCCGGATGCTTCCTTTCTGCAAGGCCGAATCCCTCAGTCAACCCTGAAAATACTGGAAGGGTGCGGTCATTCGCCCATGCTGGAACAGCCGGTTCGGTTTAATCAGGAAGTTTCAAAGTTCCTTCAAGCGGCGGAATCAGGTTCATCCAGATAATCGAAGAGCGGTTGCAACCTCTCCCGCAAATCTTGGGGGAGGATGTAAAGCATCCGGCCGTCGAGGGTCAAGAGGACCTGGGTTTCTTCCCCCGAGGCCAAAAGCTTTCCGTCGCTTTTGCGGAGAATCTGGAAACGAAAGGTAAGCGCGGCTTTGGTAGGTTTGAGGATCGTGGTGCGGACGAGAATCTCGTCATCGAAGCGGGCGGGTTCCTTGAAAACACACTTCAAATCCACGACGGGGGCGGTATAGCCCATCTGGGTAAAATCCCCGGGGAGGAGGCGAAACTTGCGCAGAAGAGTCTGCCGGCCCACTTCGAACCAGGCGATATAATGGCCGTGCCAGACTATACCCCAGGAATCCACCTCGTTGAACCGCACCCGTAATTCGGTCTCGTCGTATTTCATGTTTCAGCTCTCAGCAATCATCAAAAAAAGCTTTGCTCTTTGCCCTCTGCGCTCTGCTCTTTGCGCTCTGCGCTTTTTCATTTGGCTGTTGATTGTTCCTTTACAAACCGGGCCAGGGTGTTGACGGAACGGAAGACCTTTTCCCCTACCTCCGAATCAGGAATGACCACCCCATAAGCTTTCTCCAAAGCGACAACCAACTCCAGGGCGTCTATGGAATCGAGACCCAGGCCATCCCCGAAAAGCGGCCCATCATCTTCAATATCTTCAGGCAAGATATCCTCCAGCCGCAAAGTTCCGATGATTAATTTTTTAAGTTCCAGAACCAAATCGTCAGACATTCAGCATCCTTTCTAAAAATAGCATTCAGCGGTCAGCTTTCAGCTCTCAGCTAATAAATATTTTTGGCGTCTTTGCTGAAAGCTGATTGCTGATCGCTGAATGCTTTATTTATACCATCCCCCCATCCACGCAGATGACCTGCCCCGTAATGTAGGAAGCCTCTTCGG
>CAZIDC010000173.1:4182-6369 GCA_964537885.1 uncultured Syntrophaceae bacterium
ACCATCCCCCCATCCACGCAGATGACCTGCCCCGTAATGTAGGAAGCCTCTTCGGAGGCCAGGAACAACACCAGGGAGGCGATTTCCTCCGGCCGGCCGAAACGTTTCAGGGGAATCAGGCTTAAAAATTCTTTTTTTATTTTCTCGTCGAGTTTTTCGATCATTGCGGTCTGGATAACCCCGGGACACACGGCGTTGACTAAAATACCCAGAGGAGCCACTTCCCGGGCCAGGGATTTAGTAAGGCTGATCACCCCGCCTTTGGAAGCGGCATAATTCGTTTGCCCGGCCCGGCCGGTGATGGCGCTCGGGGAGGCCAGGTTGATGATCCTTCCCCGCCGCTGGCCGACCATCGGCCGGAGCGCCGCTCGGCAGCAGTGGAAGGTTCCTTTCAGGTTCGTCTCAATCACCTCATCCCAGTCCTTTTCGGACATGAGCATCATGTGGCCGTCCCGGATAACCCCGGCATTGTTCACCAGCACGTCGAGCCTGTGAAACCGGTCAAGGATTTCCTTGACCATGCTGTTCACTTCTTCGCTGCGGGTGATGTCGGCCTGCCGGGTCTGAACTTTTCCCCCGGCCTGCTGGATCTCCCCTTCCGCCTTCCGGGCCGCCCCTTCGTCATGGCCATAGTTGATGATCACCAAGGCTCCCTTCTGGGCAAAAGCACCGGCCATGGCCTTGCCGATTCCTTTCGAGCCGCCCGTGATTAAGACAACTTGTTCTTGGAAATCCATCTATCCCCCCGTAGGCCCCTTGAACCCTGGAATCCTTGAACCCTCTTTTAAAATTTCTTCCGCCGTAATCGCCCGCGCCGAACGGTTCACCCAGCGAACCATCTGGGTAAGGACATTTCCCGGACCGGCTTCGATGAAGGTGTGAATCCCCGCTTCGGCCATCCCCAAAAGGACTTTGTGCCAGTAGTTGGTTTGGGAAAACTGAGCGCTTAATTCTGTTTTTATTTCTTCCGGCGATCTTAAGAGTTCTCCCCGCAGATAGCTGAGCACGGGAAATTGAGGAGGAAAAATCCTCCAATCCTTGATCACTTCGGCGAAGGCCAGCGAGGCCCGCTCCATAAGGGGAGTATGGATCGCCCAGCCGATCGCCAGGCGCTTCACGAGGAGAGCGCCCCGCTGAACAAAAAGAGGAATGGCTTTTTCCACCTCTTCTTCCTCCCCGGAGATGACCACTTGCTGGGCGGTGTTGAGCGAAGCGACCCAAACCCGGGAAAATTCCCGGCATACGGCCTGCACTTCTTGTTCCGGGAGCCCGATGACGGCGGCCATCGCCCCATGATGGCTCCGGCCCTCCTCTGACATTTTTTCGGCGGCGATTTTCACCCCTTCCAAACCCTGCTCGAAGGTCAGGGACCCCGCGGCCACTAAGGCCGAGAAAATTCCCAGGCTAAAACCGCTTATCAGCCCCGGAGTGAGACTCATTTTTTTTAGGACCGCCGCGTAAGCACAGTTGGATACATGGACCGCCATTTGAGCGTTAAAATCCTGGGCCAGTTCCTCTTCCGGCCCATTCAGACAGAGCTCCAATAAGTCAAAATCCAAGACCCCGCCGGCCTGCCGGAATATTTCCCTTGCTTCCGGATGCCCAGTCAACCCCTGAGCCATTCCTACGGATTGCGATCCCTGTCCGGGAAAGAGGAAGGCGATCTCAGGCATGCGGCTCCCTCTTGGTATCTCTCCCTTGCCGCATGACCTTCATGTGTTCCCAGAGAGGCCCTTTGACCCCGAACCGGCGGAGCTTGGATTGCAGGCGCGATGAAACATTGATGCCGAGCCCGGGAAAAATCCAGTTGGGATGGGCCGCCGCTTTTTTCCGGGCGCATTCAATGATTTGATCCTTTATCTTTGGAGCAATATAGAATTTCGGCTGAAGCAAATCATCTGCCGGAGAGAGGATCCCTTCTTCCAGAGCCAAACGGGCTAAACCGGTTCCCGGAAAGATGCGTAGTCCAACCATCGCGATCACGGCTGTCGGCGAGATCTCTTCCATCAGACTGAAGGATTCCCGCAGCGTTTCTTCATTCTCTCCGGGCGCGCCCAGAGAGAGGCTGTGGCAGACTTCCAGCCCTGCCTCCCGGGCCGCATGGGATGCCCGCCGGATATCATCGGGAGAAAACTTCTTCCCCAGCCTGGCCAGGATGGCAGGAGACCCCGAGTCCGTGCCGAATTC
>CAZIDC010000174.1:0-6364 GCA_964537885.1 uncultured Syntrophaceae bacterium
ATGACATTCAACACCGATGTTGCTATAATAGCCTCCAGACTGCGAGAGCGGATTGCAGGGGAGACAAGAGAGACCCTGCTGGCACGAGTTGCACTTAGGAATCCCGATAACTTGGATCGCGATGGAGGGGAAGACATGGAAGACACGCCCGGTTATCTCGAACACCGCAAGCGACTGAGGGAGCGGTTCCGGAAAAGCGGGACCGAGGGAATGCACGATTATGAAATGCTGGAATTGCTCCTGACCTATGCCATCCCCAGAAAAGATGTCAAGCCCTTCGCCAAGGAATTGATCAAGCGCTTCGGCAGTCTCTCCGGCGTCCTCGATGCCGATCAAAAGGAAATCGAAG
Organism: uncultured Syntrophaceae bacterium; assembly: GCA_964537885.1. Taxonomy (GTDB): domain Bacteria; phylum Desulfobacterota; class SM23-61; order SM23-61; family SM23-61; genus CAZIDC01. The sequence goes on from CAZIDC010000174.1 coordinate 350, forward strand.
AGGTGGCCCGTATCGGCCCTATCTCCTCGACCCTCATCCGCTTAGTCAAGGAAGTTTGCAGTGCTTATCTCGCCGAAAAGATGAAGGACAAAAATGTTCTTTCTTCCCCCCAGGCTGTTCTGGATTTCGCCCGGGTGAAGCTGGCCGGCCTTCCCCACGAGGCCTTCATGGTCATCTTTTTAAACACCAAGAACAGGGTCATGGATTACAAGATTATCCAGGAAGGGACCGTGGACCGGGCCGTTATCTACCCCCGGCGCATGGTGGAAGAAGCTTTAGCTCGCCACGCCGCCAGCTTGATTCTGGTCCATAACCACCCCAGCGGAGATTCCGAACCTTCACCCGAAGACAAACAACTGACCCGAGCCCTGATGGATGCCGCCCGAACGATCGACCTTCGAGTTCTGGATCATATTATAGTGGGTAAGGAAGGATATTGCAGCTTCCTGGAGTCGCGCCTGATGCCCGTGCCGGAAATCAGCAGATAACCACTTCCCGCGTCAATCGACCTATGAGCTCTGAGAAGATGACCGCTTACCTGCCAGAGATGGAAAACAAGGAAGATCGAAAGCCACTCGTAACGGCCAGGTAAGGCGCCAAGGGTCATTTTTTCTGAGCCTCCCCGGTCATGGGGACGAAAGAGACCCCCAGGAGATGCTGGACGTCGAGTTCTCCTTTCTTCTTGGTTAGCAAGGTGAGAGTTTGAAAATAGGTCGTGCTTCCAAGAGGGATGATCAGCCGTCCCCCTTCACGGAGTTGCTTGATCAAAGACGGGGGAATATGATTGGCCGCGCAGGTGACGATAATGGCATCAAACGGGGCAAATTCTTCCCAGCCAAAATAGCCGTCGCCGTATTTGACCTTAACCTTTTCATATCCCAATTGTTTTAAGCGCTGGGCCGCCAGATTGGTCAGCCCTTCCCGGATCTCCATGGTGTAAACCCGGTCCGTCAGCTCGGCCAGGACCGCAGCCTGATAGCCCGAACCCGTGCCGATCTCTAAAACTTTCTCTCCCGGTTTGACCTTAAGGATCTGGGTCATCAGGGCGACGATGTAAGGTTGGGAGATCGTCTGCCCTTCGCCGATGGGCAGAGGATGGTCGGCGTACGCCTGACCCTGCAATGATTTATCAACAAAGAGGTGGCGCGGGACCCGGTCCATGATTTCCAGGACTTTCGGGTCAGTGATGTCCCGGTTCTTGAGGTCATGCAGAATCATTCGCCGGCGCGCGGCGAGGAGGTCGGGATCTTCGGCGGAAAAAGAAATAGAGCAGCAAAGAGAAAGAATGGCTCCCAAAAACAAAAAGATGGAGGCGGTTTTGGGCATGGTTCAAAAAGCAAGGATAGGGGCGCGGTGCACCGTGCCCCGGCGGATGACCAAAAATCAAGGATGACGACCCTTAACTCGGCTTTTGGTGCTGGTATTGCCGGGCCTGATGCATAAAAGCCTCGAGGCGCGTCAAGGTGTTGGTCTCCTCCTGCCCATCGTAGGCCATGTTCAAGAACGGGATGTCGTTATGGTCTTCCCGGTATTGTTTCATCACCGCCCCGACGATGGTCCCGGGCATACAGGTGAAGGGCATGACGTTGACCAAACCGGAACAGCCTTTCTTCACATAATCGGCACATTTGCCCACGGAGAGGACCGCCTCCCCTTCAAAAGAGTCATCCAGGTAGGGCTTCGCTTCTTGCAGCGTCTCCCGGATGGAAGGCTCGGGGTGATTGACCAGGCTTCCATCAAAAATCTGGTCCAGCCTGTGCTCATCCCGTTTCTGGACCAGGTCCGAGATGTAGGTTCTCCAGAAAGCGCCGTAGCTCTTATTCCGCAGGCTATACCGGCGGGAAGTAAAATTCAGGTAGAGGAACCATTCCGAGATCGGGGGCAGCCAGACTTCGGCGCCGAACTTCTCCAGCTCCCGGACGATGAATTCATTGCTGTAGGCGTTCGAGCGGATGTAGATCTCGCCGACGATACCGATGCGCGGCTTGGAACCCGGGTTGATCAGCTCGACCCCGTCAAAATCCCTCTTGGCTTCCTTGAGGGCCTGGACCAGGTCTTTCAGGCACTTGCCCGGGTCATCCTGGCTGTCCCTGACCGCCTCGTAGGCGCTTTTTAAATATTGGTCGAACACTTTTTGGGACTCTCCGGCTCGGGCCTCATAAGGGCGGGATTCGCGGAGTTTCTTGTCCAGAATGTCGATGGCCACCATGCCCAGCCAGGTCAAGCGGGTGAAATTCTTGCCCAGCAGGCCCAGATCTCGGTAAAGGTGTTCATCCTGGGTGGGGGAATAAATGGGTACATCCGCATACCCCAGGTCGTCGAGGATCAGGCGGTGAAGCCGGTGGTACTGGCCAAAGCGGCAGGGGCCGTTTCCCGAAGGCATGAAAAAAGCCACCCGGTTGCGGTCAAAGCCGGGACTCTTGATCACCCGCAGCATGTCGCCCGTGGTCAGGATGCAGGGATAGCATTCCTTTCCGGACGTGTACTTCCGTCCCCAAGAGACCGTCTCCGGGGTGGCCTGGGGAGTGACTTCAGCGTCGAGGCCGCAGGCCTGAAAAGCTCCCACCAGGGCGTAAGCCTGATCCGCCATGTAGGGCACATAAACCTTGCGGTGGTTGGCATCTTTGGTCACGACGATGGTTTTCTGTTTTCGTTCCTGCTTTGGCCGGCCATCCTGGATATTCTTCAGGCTGTCTAAGAAGGCCTCCAGGCGGGTGATCGCCCCGACGTCCGCGCTGTGTTCATCCACCTCAATCTGCAGATAGGGTTTGCCCCGCATTCTCTCGTTGAAGAAATGAAGGATGAAAGAGTCCGGCCCGCAGGCAAAGTTGGTAATGTAGATGGCATGCAGCCTGGGGTCGTTGCGGACGATGTGGGCCGCGCTGTAAATCTTCTGCCCGTATTTCCAGTACATATCCTGCCAGTCATCGACTAAGTCCACCTCATCCAGGGGAAGGCAATCCATGGGAATGGCCATGACTCCCAGATCCCGCAGCTTCTGGGGAAGGCTCAAATTGACGCCCGGGTCGCAACCGTTGTAGGGCCGGCTGATGATGACCATGGCCCTTTCCCCTTCCTTCAGGTTCTGCAAGACTTCTTGGCCGCGGCGTTTCAAAGAAGCGTAGAAACTGTCTTGGGCGGCTTGAGCTTTGGCCATGGCCTCCCGAACTTCATCCCCATTTTTGCCCAGCTCCCGGCCCATCTTCACCAGCGCCTGCTCTATGTTTTTCCGCTCCCAGCCGAAGTGGATGATGGGAGTGAGGACTTTCACTCCACGGGCTTTAAAATCGATGGCCGATTTGACGGCGTACGGGAAAGCCTGGATATAAGGGCAAGTAAAGGACCGCTCCAGGGAAGGGTGGCTAAGAGGCATATTAATCACGCTGGGCAGAAAGATCGTATCTACGCCCTTGTCGATCAGGTCCAGAAGATGACCGTGGGCGACCTTGATGGGAAAGCAGGTCTCGGCCACGATCTTTTCAACCCCTTTATGGATCAGTCGTTTGTTCGTCCTTTCCGAGAAGACGAGGCGGACACCGAGGGCGGAGAAAAAGGTCTTCCAGAAGGGCATGAGCTCGTGGAAGTGGAGCAGGCGGGGAATGCCAATGGTTGGTGCATCCTCGGCCAAGGGTTTTTCCTCCACGTAAGAAGCCATCAAAGCCTCCTCGCGCTCGGCAAAGAGGTCGCGCAGGTCATCGCGCCGCTTCCGCGTCCGGTCCACGTCATACTTTTCGCAACGGCTGCCGTAGAACAGGGGTTTCTCCCCCTGAACAGTTACCTTGCGAATCTCGCACCGGTTGGGGCATTCTTTACATTCGAAGGAGGTGAGCTCGTAAGGCCGGTCACTCAGGTCCCACCCTTTGAAAGAAGAGTTGCCCGATTTATTTTCTTCCATAGCGATCAGGGCGCAGCCGATGGCCCCGGTCACCTCGTTGTGCTCGGGAACCGTTATCTTTTTGCCGGTCACCTTTTCAAAGGCAGCTACGACGCCTTTGTTAAAGGCCGTCCCCCCCTGGAAGAAAATATTGTCGCCGACCCGCTTGTCTCCGACAACCTTGTTCAAGTAATTGATGACGATGGAATAGCTCAGGCCGGCTACCAGGTTATCCTTCCTGGCCCCCTTCTGCTGATGATGAACGAGGTCTGATTCCATAAAGACCGTGCAGCGCTCGCCCAGGGAAATTGGGGTTTTTGAACTCAAGGCTAAGTTGCCGAATTCCTCCTTGATGGAAAGGCCTAATTTTTCGGCCTGCTCTTCCAAAAAAGAGCCTGTCCCGGCCGCGCAGACCTTATTCATCTCAAAATCCACGATGGCTCCCTGCTCTAAGGAGATGTATTTGGAGTCCTGGCCGCCGATCTCGAAAATGGTATCCACCTTCGGGTCAATGTGCGCCGCAGCCGTGGCCTGGGCCGTGATCTCATTGCGGATGACATCCGCCCCAACGAAATCCCCGGTGAGATAGCGGCCGGAACCGGTGGTACATACCCCTTTGATTTCAACAAAATGGCCGACTTCTTCCCCCACTTCCCGCAGGCCCTGGCGGATGGCCTCGATGGGCCTCCCCGCAGTCATCAGATAGCGCTTGCATAGGACCTTCTTGTTTTCATCGAGAACGACCACGTTGGTGGAGATGGAGCCTACGTCGATGCCAAGATAAGCTGGAATTTTCTTCCCTCCGGGAGGCGGAACGAGGGGCTGCCAGTCGCTCGCTTGCAAATGGTGCGCGGCAAGGGAAAGAGGTTCAAGCGTCACGTCGGGCTTGGCCGGATGATTGATGGATTCCCGGAGCCGATCCAGGCCCTGGAATTTTCTCCGGACAGCGTCGTTCTCCATGGTCAGGAAGGCGGCCCCGATGGCTCCCATAGAGGCGAAATGCTTGGGGATGATAAACTCGCCTTCCGGCAACTCCAGAACATCGAAGAAAGCTTTGCGCATGCCGGCGTTGGCCGCCACTCCCCCTTGAAAGGAGACGGGGCTGGAAAAGGGCTTTCCCTTGCCGATGTTCGATTTAAAGTTGCGGGCTAAGGCGTAACAGAGACCGGCGACGATGTCATAATCCGGCGTAGCGCCCTGCTGCAGATGGATCATGTCGGTCTTGGCAAAGACGCTGCACCGGCCGGCAATACGGGGCGGGGTTTTGGACTTCAAGGCCAGATCGCTGAACTCTTCGATGGTCAGGTGCAGGCGGTTGGCCTGCTGGTCCAGGAAGGAACCGGTTCCGGCGGCGCAGATGGTGTTCATGGAAAAATCCAGTATCTTATAATCGCCGCTCCTGGTGTTGTTCTCCACTAAGATTAGCTTAGAATCCTCCCCGCCCATTTCGATGATGGTTTTTACCTGGGGGTAGAAATGGGTGGTGGATTTGGCCTGGGCAATGATCTCGTTGACAAACTCAGCCCCCAAAAGTTCGGCAATGAGTTTGCCGGCTGCTCCCGTGACGGAAACGCCACTGATCCGGTCCGGGGCAACACGGGAGAATATTCCCGTCAATACAGCCAGGACGACCTGGAGCGGCTGCCCTTTGGTGCGGGTGTAATGTTCTTCGACAACCTTTTTCTCTTCATCGATCAGGACAGTGTTGGCGCTTACGGAGCCAACGTCCAAACCTATATGATATCCGTCTTTCCCCATCAGAATTCAATGCCTCCATAACAGAAAATTTGCTCCGGAATAAAGCCAGGGGAGAGGGTGCGCCAAGAAAGCTTTTGGACTTTCAAAATATAAGCCTTCCTGATTAATCCCAATGATATATATCATAAAAGAGTCGGCAGAGACAACCCAATCTTCATATTCGTGATCCAAAACGAAAAAAATTCGGAAATTCCTGCTCTGCTAAAATCCCCAAAAGCGCTCTTTGCGAGGGAATGAACCCTTACCTTTGAATGGCGATTCAAGAACCGAGTTTCCCAGATCCTCCTTTCTCTGCCCCTTTGCCACAAAGGATACCTGATCTCGATCATGACGCTTCCCCGCAGATGGAGGGCGCCGCCGTGATCTCTCTATGTACAAATCTT
>CAZIDC010000175.1:0-6351 GCA_964537885.1 uncultured Syntrophaceae bacterium
CCTTTGGCAACCACGTTCGTGATGAAGGCGTTGAAAATGGTCATTTCCTTGTTGATGCCCATCTGCTGGCACTGCTTTAAAAGGGCCACGGCATCGCCAGCAAATTGAGCGGAGATGAAAACATCCGGCTTGGCCGCCCGAACTTTCTGCAAAATGGTCGTATAGTCGCTGGTTCCGAGGGAAACCTCGTCATACCCGACAATTTCAGCGCCTTTTTCTTTGGCCGCGGCATAGACCCCGTCCCGGATGTCCCAGCCCCAGCTATCGGCGCGAGCCAAAAAGAAAATGCGTTTCTTGCCCAGCACGCCGATGGCCGCTGAGCCGGCCATGTATCCTACCGTCCAGGGGCTATAAGCCGTGGCAAAAGTGGATTCGGCCAGCTTGCCCTTTAAAAAACCTTCCTTAGCCATGACGCATACCGGGAAATACGGCATGGGATCTTTTTGCGCCAGGGCATTAATGGCGTAAGCGAGCGGAGCCCAGGTCTGACCGCCCACGCCTTTTACCCCTTCGGTAACCATGTAGCGGTAACGCCGGACACCCACGTCCAGTTTGGCCTCGTCATCCGCGACCACTCCTTCCACCTTTACATTTCCCCAGGGCATTTTTAGTCCGCCCTTCTTGTTGACAACATCCACGGCCAACAACGCGCCATCCCTCTGGGTTTCGGCCACCATCGCAAAAGTGCCGGTGAGCGGGAGCAAGATGCCGACCTTTATTTTGTCGGGATTGGCCGCCAGGGCGTTGCCGGAACCAAAAACGGCGCAAAATACGAAGACAGAAAGTAGAACCAGAAACTTTTTCATTTGTACCTCCTCCTGATTGAATATCCTGGGTTTCAGATCCTCTACGAAAGGCCAAGGTTCTTACATTATTTATGTACCTTTACATCACCTCCTTCTCGAATATCATAATGCCCGATACACCTTTAACCCTGCCCAAGACCCTATGGCAGGAACGCGTTTTTGGGTAGTGTGAGTATACTGGGAAGGCGATTGGGCGTCAAGGGAAAATGGGCCCCGGTAGGGGGCGGCCCCGCCGGGGAATCCGCCTGAGGCGGACGGGTTTTATTGGGGTGACGATTTTTTGTGGGATCATCAAAGTCTATTGAAAAATGCTGGACAGACTATTAAGCTCTGGGATAAATTAATTTTTATGCCCGTTTTCTGTAATCCGACTTCCCTGCTCCGGGTCGGTTCGACGGCGCATATCAAGAGGGGGAAATCGCCATGGCCCTTGTATTGTTCGAAAGGAATGTTGACACCCTGAAGGTTTCATTGAATCGGAAATCCGCCCTCAATGCCATCAACAGTGCGCTTTTGCAGGAGTTAGAACAGGGTTTAAGGGAATATGAAAAAGATCAATCGATAAAATCTGTTATTGTATTCGGGCAAGGAGGATGTTTTGCGGCCGGGGCTGACATCAAAGAGCTGGCGAGCCTTGATGAAGAGGGAATCAGAGGATTTCATCGGTTACGGGAAAGGACTTTTTTGCTTCTGGAAAAATTCCCCTCACCGACCCTCGCGGTCATTGAAAAATACGCCCTGGGCACGGGCTTAGAGCTGGCCTTATGTTGCGATTTCAGAATCGCGAGTATGGATGCCAAGTTGGGTGTACCCTCGGCCAAGCTGGGGCTGGTGGAGAGTTATGAATATTTTGCCAGGTTGCTGCGAACCGTGGGCCCTTCGCGGGCCAAGAAAATGGTATTTACCGGAGAGCAGATTGACGCCAAGACAGCCCGGGAGATCGGTTTAGTCGAAGAAACAAGCCCGCCGGATAAACTCTTCGAATCGGTCGATTCCCTTTTGCTGCGCATTGGCAATAATTCCCCCTCCTCTATCAGGCAAACCAAGAAACTTTTGGCTGCTTGCCTGCAAGACCCCAATCTGCTTCAGGTGAAGGATAGGGCCCTCCCGCTGGTCGAGTCGATGAAAAAAGAAGATTTCAAGGAAGCTACCCGTGCTTTCTTAGGAAAGCGGGAAAAGGAGTAATATTCCAAACTTTATTTACCGGAGGAAATGAATGATTAAGAAAAGCACGGGGAAAATATCCGGTGAGCTCTATGCTCTGGGGAGTCCTGCTCTTCCGGCCTTTCTTTTGCGGGGTAAGACGCCCATCCTTTTTGAAGCCGGAATGACCTTCATGGGCCCTCTTTATCTCCAGGAACTGGGGAAATCCCTGGGGGACGCCAAACGTCTGGCCTACAATTTTCTCACCCATTCCCATTTTGACCATTGCGGGTCTGCTCCTTTTCTCAAGAGAAATATTCCGGGCCTGAAGGTCGCCGCCAGTAGATTAGCGGGAGAAATATTCAAGAGACCTAATGCCATCCAATTGATCCAGAGCTTGAGCAAGGGCATGGAGGAAACATACAGGTCTCAGATTGGCGATGCCGATGTAATCTTTCGGGGACTGGAATTAGACCGGACTCTTGAAGACGGGGATGAGATTGAACTCGATGACGGAATTCGAATCCAGGTCATTGCCACCCCCGGCCACACCCGGGATGGGGTTTCTTACTATCTTCCCCATCTGAAAGCTTTGGTCGCCGGAGAGGCGGTTGGATCGTTCGATCGTCATCTCGCTTTGCGCCCTGTTTTCCTGTCCAGCTATGATGATTACCTATCCTCCCTCGAAAAACTGAAGAATTTAGAGATCAACTCGCTGATGATGGGCCATTTCCACGTCTTGACTGAAGATGGCCGGGGGATTATCGCTAAAGCGATCGAAGCGACCAAGGCCTTCGGAAAAAGAATAGAAGAAAGGTTGGATTCTTTTCAGGGGGACCAAGAAGCGGTGGTGAACCAGATCTTTCAAGAAGATTACGTGGAGAAAAAACTGATCAACCAGGAAGAAAGGCCGTTCCTCATTAACCTCAAAGCCCAGGTAAAAGCCATTGGTGAAAGAAAATAGCCAATTTTATTGATAAAAGACGATATTCTGGTTGACAGGATTACTGGCTTTGCTATCATCCCAAGCAGCAAGTTCCTCTCACTCAAAAAATATTCTAACCTAACCATTAGCCTTCTGGATGTTATGATGCAATGGGGGTGTTGCCAGAAGGTGCTGAGATGAATACACCAAAGATAGCCAAGTTTACCCACCCGACCCTCATAGGGGTATTACTTAGGGAGCGTTTATTTACCCTGTTGGACCGCAAGCGGCAGCGGCCGGTTATCTGGGTATCGGGCCCCCCCGGCAGCGGGAAGACTACCCTAATAACCAGCTACCTTGAGGCACGCCAGATCCCCTGCCTGTGGTACCAGGTAGACAAAGGCGACGCGGACCCGGCAACATTCTTCTATTACCTTGGCCAAGCCGCGAAGCGAGCAGCTCCTCAAAAGAGAAAGCCTTTACCCCTTCTTACCCGAGAATACCTGCAGGGCATTTCCACCTTTGCCATCCGGTATTTTGAGGACCTTTTCGGCCGATTAAAAATCCCTTCGATCATCGTTTTCGATAACTACCAAGAGGTGCCCACTGAATCATCCTTTCATGGAATCATCCTCGAAGGGCTATCCAGAATCCCTGAGGGAATCAATGTAATCCTGGTGAGCCGGAGCGCCCCCCCTTCCCTATTCATACGCCTGCGCGCCAATGAAGCGCTGGAGACTATCGGGTGGAATGAGCTTCGGTTAACCCTGAAAGAATCAGCCGGGGTCATTCGGCTCCGCGCAAAAACCAGGCCAACAAAGGATGCGGTTCTCCATTTGCACGATACCGCAGACGGATGGGTAGCCGGATTGGTGTTAATGTTGGAGAGCGCAAAGGCGATCGGGACCGAGACCATTGCCCTTGAAATGCTCTCGCCGGATGAGATATTCGCTTACTTTGCCAGTGAAATATTCGATAAGACCGAAAATGACATCCAGGAATTTTTGCTGAAGACCGCTTTTCTTCCCAGGATGACCGCCAAAATGGCTGAAGAACTTACCGGTCTTACCCATGCCCACCGCATCCTCTCCGGCTTGACCCAAACTCATTACTTCACCGTAAAAAGTTATATGAGGGAATCCCGGTATGAGTATCACCCTTTATTTCGTGAATTTCTCCTGTCCCGGGCTAAGAAAAATTTTTCACCGGTCCATCTCTCCGATTTACTCCTTCGGGGGGCAACGATTCTTGAGGAAGATGGGCAGACGGAGGCTGCCCTTTCCCTTTGGCACGACGTGGGTGACTGGGATGGGATGGTTCGTTTAATCCTGAAGTATGCCCCATTGATGTTGGACCAGGGACGATTTCGTTCGCTGGAAGAATGGCTGAACAGGATTCCCAAGGACGTTCTGGAGAAGGATCCGCGGCTTCTCTACTGGACCGCTTCATGCCGCTTACCGTTTCACCCCTCGCTGAGCATATCTTATTTCGAGAAGGCTTTTGCGGGATTTAAAGAGCAAGGGGATGCCGCCGGAATATTTGCGACTTTGTCGGGGATCGTAGAATCGGTCATAACCGGCTATGAAAACTTTAGACCTCTGGACCGATGGATCGGCGTGCTGGAAGAGCTTATGCATCATTACCAGGAATTTCCTTCCGCCGAAATCGAGCTTGAGGCTACCTACGCCATGTTCTCGGCATTAGCCTTTAGACAACCTCAGCACCCGGAGATCGAGAGGTGGGCGGAGCGAGCTTTTATCCTGGCCGAAGGATCTTCAGTCCTTCGTCTGAGGATGCAAACCTTCTATCGGCTGGCGGTCTATTTATTGGCAATGGGAGATATGGGAAAAGCCTTGCTGGCGATTACCTCGTTAAGGCAGTTGACCCAAACCCGGCATGTTTCGCCTTATGTGATGATTGAATTAAAGCATGTCGAGGCCAGTTATTATAGGATCGGAGGGGCGCATGAAAAGTGCTTAAAAGCGGTATCCGATGCCCTGGAAATATCCCGCAATACGGGGGTCCATCGGTTGGACCATTTGTTGTTAAGTATAGGTATCCAAAGCGCCCTGGGCGTGAATGATGGGGCAACAGCCGCCCAGTTGCTGGAAAGGAAGACATCGTCTTCAGGCCCTTTCAGACCCTGGGATGTTTGTCTCGACAACTTCCCGAGAACGAGAGAAAGGCTGTTTCGCGGGGACTTCGCCCAAGCCGCCCTGCACGCGGATATGGCCTTGAAATTCAGCAAGATTGTGGGATCGCCGATCAGCGCGGTCCAGTGTCACTTGCTGAAGGCTCAGGTCATGCACCATATCGGGAAGAATCGAGAAGCGGCTTATCATCTTGCCCATACTTTCAGGCTTGCCCGCCAGATGGGGGATAAACTCGCTGAATTTTTTGCTCTGTTGACCGAGGCCCTCTTTGCCCTGGATCAAAATAAGGAATCGTCCGCCTTGGCTTCGCTTAAGAATGCCTTAACCATGGGGAAGGAGGAAGGATATTTTACCGCTCTTCTCGATTTTCCTTCCGGTGTGGCCAGGCTTTGCAGCCAGGCACTCGAAGCCGGGATTGAAACCGAGTATGTACAAGATCTCATCCGCAAACTCAACATAACTCCGGATAAACCGCCGCTCCATTTGGAAAACTGGCCCTGGCCTTTGAAAATATTCACCCTGGGACAATTTGAGGTGTTAAGAGATGGGAAGCCGATCCGGTTTTCCAGAAAGCCGCTTTCCATGCTCAAGGCATTGATTTCCTTTGGAGGCAAGGATGTAAAAGAAGAGCAGATTACGGATATCCTTTGGCCTGAGGCTGACGGGGATGTGGCCCATCAATCTTTTGAAATCACCCTGCACCGCCTCCGCCATCTGATCGGCCATCACGAGGCCGTCCAGCTCCACGAAGGGCGCATAACCTTAGACCCAAGATGCTGTTGGGTAGACACCTGGGCGTTCGAGGGGGCAGTCGATCGGGCCGATGTTTTATGGAGAAAGGGGCTAAGGGGAAGGGTGGCACTGGAAGCGATCCAACAGACCCAAAAGGCAATTAACTTCTACCGAGGGTCCTTCCTTGCCGGAGATGCCGCGGAGCCCTGGGCGAATTCACTCCGCGAGCGCCTGCGGAGCAAGTTCCTGCGGTGTGTGGTGAAGTTAAGCCATCAATGGCAAAGAATGGAGCAATGGGAAAAAGCCGCGGAATGTTACCAGAGAGGCTTAGAGGCAGATGAAATAATTGAACCATTCTATCAGAACCTGATGATGATGTATCAACGACTCGGCAGGCGGAGCGACGCGCTGGCAATTTACGGCCGGTGCCGGCGGGCTCTCTTCTCAGCCCTCGGGATTGAGCCTGCCCCTGAAACCGAAGCCATCCGCCAATCCCTCCTCGCCGGTAAAAATTATTAAAATCCTCTCTTTTTCCCGAAAATGTAAGCTTTTTGTAAGCCACCTCGCTTGATCATACCCACAATATTTGACC
>CAZIDC010000176.1:0-2791 GCA_964537885.1 uncultured Syntrophaceae bacterium
GCGATGCTCGTCGTGACGATCCTCAGCTGGGTTGTTTCATTTTGAATTGGACGCAGATAACCGCTACAATTAGACGTTGATATTTTCTGCGCGTTTCTGCGTTAATCTGCGTCCCATAAGAAAAAAATAATGAAAGAATTCGATCCGGAATCTTTAGCGGAATTCAACGGCAAAGCGGGTGGGCCCATTTACATCGCCCACCGGGGCATGGTTTTTGATGTCAGCTCCAGCAAATTCTGGAAGACCGGCCTGCATATGAAACGGCATGAAGCGGGGAAAGATCTAACGACTGATATCGAGGCCGCGCCCCATGGGACAGAAGTTTTAGACCGGTACCCTCAGGTGGGCATTTTAAACAAGAAAGAAGAAGGAGTAAGACCCATGCCCAAAGTATTATCCGGGCTCCTGGACCGTTTTCCCGTTCTCCGCCGCCATCCTCATCCCATGCTGGTCCATTTTCCCATCGTCTTTATGATCTCGCCGGCGCTTTTTAACATTCTTTACCTCATTACGGGCATCAAATCTTTCGAGGCTACCGCCTTCCATTGCCTGGGGGGCGGGATTCTATTCACCCCGCTGGCCATCTTGACCGGTTATTTTACCTGGTGGCTAAATTACCTGGCGAAACCCATGAGGCCGGTCACTATCAAAATCCGCCTTTCAATTCTCCTCATGGCGGTTTCCATCATCGCCTTTATCTGGCGGGCTTTAAATCCAGGAGTTTTCCTTTCCTTCACCGGCGAGAGTATGCCCTATTTTTTATTGATCCTTTCCCTCATCCCCATTGTGACGGTCATCGGCTGGTTCGGCGCCACCCTGACCTTTCCGCTGGAGAAAAGATGATCCCCGATTAAGGTGAAGGGTAAGGACCGCGGCTTATCTTGGTGGCGAATCCGAGGATCCCCAGTTTTTTGTTCTCTACAGAAGTACTTAGCTCAAGACCGGATGCTTTCAGGGCTTGTTTTAAGTGGTGGCTCAGAAAGCGGTTCCGAGTGGGATGGAGGAGGATTCGCTTGGTGATAAAATTCTGGTAAAGAGAAGGGTAAAGTTCTTCAAAGAAATAATTTCCGCCGGGCTTCAAAACCCGGGCGATCTCGGCTAAGGCTCTCTGCCAATCCGGAACGTGGTGCAGGACTCCAAAACCAAAGATGGCGTCCAGAGTTTCGTTGCGGTAGGGGAGCCGAATTACATCCCCTGCGTAAAAAGAAATACCGACTCTCTGCTCCGGGGAAAGATATTTTGGGGCCCTCCGGATCATCTGGATATCCAGGTCCATCGCCTGGAGGAGTCCAGGCTGAAACTTCTTCTTGATGAGATAGGCGCCGGCGCCCCGGCCGCACCCCACCTCCAAAACAATGGCCCCAGGCTTAAGCTGGGCTCTTTTCCCCATCCAGCGAATTTCCAGACGCTGCTGGAGGGGCCGTAGAGGATTATTGACCGCCCATCTTTCTGCCCAGTTTAATTTCATGGGAAAATAGTGTGAGTGTGAGTGTCAGTGTCAGTGTGAGTGTCTGTCGTCCCGCGAACCGCAGGAGCCTACCCCTGTTGTTCCCCAACCCCTTGAACCCTCGACCCCTTGAACCCTGTATAAATGACCGCAATCCCGTTAGTCAGTCTTCGATAAGTTACCCGAGAAAAGCCGATTCGTTTAAGTATTTTCGAGAGTTCATCGGGCGGAGGGAATTTTCGTATTGACTCGGGAAGATAGAGATAAGCCTGACGGGTTCCGGCCAGTAATTTTCCGGCCAGAGGCATGAGATGAAAAGAGTAAAAATCATAAAGCCGGCGGAGCCAGAGGGAAGTAGGCAAAGAAAATTCTAAGCACATGATCTTTCCTCCTGGTTTTAAAACCCGATACATCTCCGAGAGGCCTCGTTCCATATGGGTCAAGTTGCGGATCCCAAAGCCGACCAGAGCGGCTTCAAACCGCGCCGGCGGGAAAGAGATCAACTCGGCATCGCCCTGGACATAATGCACTTTCCCGGAAAGGGAGGCCCGGGCTACTTTGGGTCTTCCTCCTTCGATCATGGCCCGATTCATGTCGTAAAGAACGACTCGCCCTTCTGGGCCAATGGCCCTACCCGCAAGAATAGAGAGGTCTGCCGTCCCGCCGCATACATCGATGACCCGGTCCCCGCGCTTCAAGCATAAAGTTCGCACGGCCCAACTTTTCCAGAGATAGTGGAGCCCGAAACTGAGAATGGTGTTCATGAAATCATATTTGCCGGCGATGGTATTGAAATGACGGAGAACGTATCCCACTTTCTCCCGGGACGGAATCCTGCGGTAGCCAATAAAGACCATATCCTCTTGGGGGGTCTCGAGGTCCATCGAATATTTTTTTTGTTCCGCCGGGTTCATGCGCGGATCATACCGCAATGATCATGCCATCCTCCGCCATGAGGATTTCGCCGGCAAATTCTTTCCGGCATTCCTTAAGAATATCGTGTCCCTGGAAAACCGGATAGAAATGGGTGAGCAGAAGTTTTCTGCAGGAAGCCTCGCGGGCGATTCTGCCGGCCAGTGATGGGGTGAGATGACCTTCTTTTTTTCTTTCTTCCGGGAAAGAGCACTCCAAAATAAGGAGATCGGCATTCCGTCCCAATTGAACGATATTGGCGCAGTAATCGGTATCCCCGGAATAAGACAGCAACCGGCCACCGGCGTTCACCCGAAACCCGACGCTCGGGACTGAGTGATTCAGAGGAAGGGTCTCGACCGAGAAATCGGAGAACAAAAGATGGCTCTCCCCAACTTCATAAAATTGGATGGGGTAGGTTTGAGCCGCGAT
>CAZIDC010000176.1:2891-6340 GCA_964537885.1 uncultured Syntrophaceae bacterium
AAAGATGGCTCTCCCCAACTTCATAAAATTGGATGGGGTAGGTTTGAGCCGCGATCCATCGCCCAAAGATTTCCCGAAGCTGATCGTAGAAGGTTTGCAAACCGTAAGGTCCGATCACCTGGAGCGGCAGGGAGCGTGTGAAATCAACCGTGTAATTGGTGGCGAATAGAAAAGGAACAAAGTCGGAGACATGATCGGGATGAAAATGGGTGAGGCCGAGATAATCGATCTTGCGGAAATCCAGCCCCAGCTTAACCATCTGACGCAGGGCCCCGCCCCCGCCGTCAAAAAAAATCAAATGGGAAAAAAAAGAAAGGACCAGCCCCGAAGGGCCACGGTCGGCCGTAGGAACGCAGGTTCCCGATCCAAGGACAAAAAGTTTCATTTTCCATTAAAAGGGGACGCAGATTTTCGCAGATAGGCGCAGATCTTTCTTGGGACCCGTTTTAGAAAAAAAGTTTGGGAAGATAATGGCTCGTTCAAGTTTTTAAATCCTGTTAATCTGCGTTTATCGGCTTCCCCAATTGTTTTTTAAGCCGTTTCTTGCAACAGAAAAGCTTCGATAAAGGGATCCAGGTCTCCGTCCAGGACTGCGTCCACGTTTCCGATTTCCAGGTTGGTGCGGTGATCTTTGGCCAGGCGATAAGGCTGCAGGGTATAGGAGCGAATCTGGCTTCCCCAGGCGATGTCCTTTTTCACGCTGTGCAACTGTTCCATTTTCTCTTCCTGTTCTTTCCTGCGCAGCTCGTAAAGGCGGGCTTTTAAGACTTTCATGGCCATCGCCCTGTTTTTATGCTGGGAACGCTCATTCTGGCATTGCACCACGATATTCGTGGGCAGGTGGGTGATGCGCACGGCCGAATCGGTCTTGTTGACATGCTGGCCGCCGGCTCCGCTGGAGCGGTAGGTGTCGACCCGCAGGTCATCCTCGTTGATTTCGACGACGATATCTTCTTCGATCTCCGGGTAAACAAAGACCGAAGCGAAGGAGGTATGGCGACGTTTCCCGGCGTCGAAGGGGGAGATGCGCACTAAGCGGTGAATGCCCGATTCGGCCTTGAGGTAGCCGAAGGCAAACTCCCCGTTGACCGTAAAGGTTACGCTTTTAACGCCCGCTTCCTCGCCGGGCAGATAGTCGATAATCTCGGTTTTAAAACCCTTGCGTTCAGCCCAGCGCAGGTACATACGCAGAAGGATTTCCGACCAATCCTGGGCTTCGGTTCCCCCGGCGCCGGAATGGATGGAGACGATGGCATTGTTGGAGTCGTTTTCCCCCCCGAGCATACGCTTGAATTCCGCGGCCTGAATATCCTTCTCGGCGCGGGCCACCTGGGCCTGAACCTCGCGCAGGGTTTCTTCGTCCCCCTCTTCCCTGGCTAACTCGAAGTACCCCTTTGCTTCTTCAACCTCGAACCTCAGGCCTTCCCAGAAGTCTACCGCGGATTTGAGGGCGGTCCTTTCCTTCAGGACTTTTTGGGCGTTTTCGTTATCGTTCCAGAAAGTGGGTTTGAGGGTTTCCTGCTCAATTTCGGTTAGGCGGGTAATTTTGCGGTCTAAGTCAAAGATGACCTCGGAGGGTTTGAATTTTTTCCTCGAGAAGAGCAATTCTATCTTGAACGTCGTTCGCCACGGTAGCCTCTTTTAAAACGGATAAAAATTAAAAAAAGCCCAGAAAATCCCAAGCAAGCATAACTGAATACATCCCCGTACTCCGCATAGAAAGTTCGGGCCTTTCCCAGATATATAATACCCGAAAGGACCTCCCTTGTAAAGAGGTCGGTGGAGGAGGTGATCCGCCCGGAGGAATCGATCAAAGCCGAAATTCCGGTATTGGCGGCCCTAACGATGGGAACGCGGTTCTCCACGGCCCGTAAAGTAGCCATCGAGAGGTGCTGGTAGGGGGCGGCGGTCCGCCCGAACCAGGCATCGTTGGTGATATTGACAAGAAACCGGGCCCCTCCCGCCACGAATTGGCGGGTTAGGTCGGGGAAAATAACTTCATAGCAAATAAGAACGCCGCAATCCGCCTGCGGCAGCGGCAGGGTGTGAACTCCTTTGCCGGCGGTAAAATCCCCAATGGCCCCGATGATATCCCGGGTGAATCCGAGGAAGCCGGAAAGGGGAGCATACTCCCCGAAAGGAACGAGATGGATCTTATCATACCGGCCCAGGATCTTTTTCTCCGGAGAAACCAGGAAGGCGCTGTTGTAGTAATGGGTCCTCCGCCCGTCGCGGTCAAAGGCGGGGGAGCCGAAGAGAAGAGGAGAGCCGGCCTGGCGGGCAAGATCCAGGATACGGGGCTGAAAGGGGTAAGCGTTCTGGAAAAAGAAGGGGGTGGCGGTTTCGGGCCAGATGATCAAATCCGGGCGCGAAGGTCCTATCTTCCGGGTCAAATCCGAGTAGATCTTTACCGTCTCTTCCTGGTATTGAGGGTCCCATTTGACGTCCTGACGGATGTTACCCTGGATCAAGGCCACCCGGAAAGGCTTCTCCTCTTTGGCTTTTTGATCAAGGGCCATGAGCCGGAAGTGGCCATAAATCCCCGTCAACGACAGGAGTATCACCCCGGCCAAAACCTCCTGCAGGGCGGATTTCCACTCCCTCCCGGCCACACCCGCGGCCAAACGGAAGAGAGCGACATTGATCAGCACAATCAAAAAAGAAATCCCGTAGACCCCGGTGGTATCGGCGATCTGCACTAAGGGAAGAGTCAGAAACTGAGAGTACCCCAAAAGCTCCCAGGGAAAACCGGAAAAAAGGAAGGAGCGGACGTACTCCAGCGATACCCAGAGGGGAGGGGCGAAAAAAATTTCTGAAAGGTCAGTCTTCTCCGCGGCCCAGCGCAGGACGAAAGAAAAAATTGAAAAATAAAGGGCTAAGTAGGCCGCAAGGACGATCAGAAAAATAATGCTGACCACTGCCGGAAGATGGCCGTATTCCGTGAGTACGTTATAGATCCAATAGAGGAGGCCGGTAAAAAAAACCAAGCCGGTTACAAAGCCAAGAAGAGAAGCTCGCGCAGGCGACTTTTTCTTGATGGCCCACAGCCAGGGAACAAGAGCCACCCAGGATAGAATCTCGACGTTGAAATGGGGAAAGGCCAGGACTAAAAGAATACCGGAAAGAACAGACAGGATAAGGTCGGTAATGATCATAAAATCCTAACCCGGCATAGCCGGAACCCAAAAAGGGCAATGAAAAATCCGGAATCCGAATATCGAAATCCGAAACAAATCCCAAATTCAAAACTCCAAAATCAAAAATGTCTGGTTTGGAATATTGGGATTTTGAAACTTTTGTGCTTGTTTAGAATTTCGTGTTTGGAATTTAGGATTTCCTTCAACCTTTTAACCGAAGAACTTTCTTGCCAGTTTGCGCACAATTTCATTGATAAGAGAGCTTCTTGCAAAAGTCCGTAATTTACCCTTCGACAGGCTCAGGGTGAACGG
>CAZIDC010000177.1:0-6336 GCA_964537885.1 uncultured Syntrophaceae bacterium
TGAGGGTGGGCAGGAGGTGGATGGGCACCGTGTGGAGGTATTTGATGTAGTTCTCCTCTTTGAAGAAGAACTTCAGGAACATGGCTGCCTCTTCCGGGTACTTGGCGTTCTTGAAAATCATCCAGGGCTCGGCATCGATCTGGGCCGCGGTCTCCTTACCGGATGGCCCATGCGGCTTCAGCAGCACGCCGAAATGCTCGGGGTCGGCCGTCCCTTTGGCGGCGTACTTCTCGATATAGCCGGCGCCGCGGCCATAGCCCTGGTAGAGGATGGCAGCCTTGCCGGTGGCTAAGTTGGCGAAGGTGTCCAGGTAGCCGTGGCCCAGCCAGCCGGGGGGCAGGACAGTGGCGCCGAGCTTCTTGTAAAAATCCAGCACTTCGATGACCTGCTTCTCGGTAAAGGCCGGCCGGCCCGTCTTGAGGTCAAAAAGCCGCCCGCCGTTGGCCTTGGTCAGTTCGCCCACGGCAATATTAATGAAGAGGCCCACGCCGGGGAGGGACAGGCCGTAACGGGTTACCCGCCCGTCCTTGTCCCGCTCCATCATGGCCTGGGCCATTTTAATGAAGTCGTCCCAGGTTTCCGGCGGCTTCAATCCCTTGGCCTTGAAGATGTCTTTGCGGTAGATCATGAGCGATGTAGCCGCCGAATGCGGGATCCCATAGTACTTCCCGTCATGAAAGCATTGACGGCGAACGGCTTCCCAGATGTTGTCCCGCCCGATAGCCTCGGCGATATCCTCCTGCTCCCGCAAGAGGCCCTTGGCGTAGAAGGATGCACAGGTAACGGCCTGTCCATGGGTGGCATCGGGAGGCGCTCCCGCGGCCAGGGCCGCGGTCAGCTTGGCCTCCAGGTCGCCCCAAGCCAGGGCTTCCTGCTTCACCGTGATGTCGGGGTGCAGTTTCTCGAAGTCATTGATAATCTGCTGGAAGGCCGCGACCGATTGGGGTTCGGTCTCCGTGTGCCAGATCCGGACAGCCTTCTTCTCGGCGCCCCACGCCCACGGCGCCACCCCCAAGATTAGGGCCAGACACGCAATCAAAAATCCTCGTTTCATAGTTCCGCCTCCTTTCCTGCGAAATTTAAAAACAAGTTGACTCCTCAGGAAAAAATCGGGTCCGCGAAGGGATAAAAATATTGACACCGAAAAAATTGTATACTATCTTGTATAGAAATTTGAAGGCCTAACCCGCAATTTATAAAATCCTTATTCCGATGTCAAGCATTATTTCCTCCAGAGTGGCCAAAGAACTGGAAGCCGCCATTCTTTCGGGCCAGCTCAAACCCCGGGAGCGCCTGACCGAGATGGATCTCATCTCCCGGTTCGGGGGCAGCCGCACCGTGATCCGGGAGGCGCTGAAAAAGCTGGAGGCCAAAGGACTGGTCCGGACGATCCCCTATCGGGGAGCCCTCGTGGCCGACCTCACCGTGGAGGAGGTCGAAGAAATATATTTTGTCCGCGCGGCCATTGAGAAGCTGGCGGCCCGGCTGGTCAGCCGGAATATCCGCCCCGATGAAATCCAGAGCTTAAAAAGGCTGGCGCGGGAAGTGGAGGGCCACCTGCGCCAGAAGACCGATCAAATGATCAAAAAGGACTCCGAATTTCACCGGGCCATTTTTAGGACCTGCCGGAACAGATATTTATACAACATGATTGACTTCTTGAGGATCAAGGCCCATATCGTCGGGTACAATGCCTGGTCCGCGCCGGAGCGCATCGAGCAGTCCATCGTAGAACACCGGCAAATCGTCCAGGCGATCGAAAAGAGAGATTGCCCCCGGTTAGAGAAGCTTGTGGTCAAACATCTCACCTTTTCCAAGAACAGTTACTTGGCGCAGCTGAAGGGGAATAAGAGTGGGCAATCCCGGCTGCCCAGTCGAAGGGAGAAAAAGATTGGCTGAGATCCGTATTTTCCAGGAACTCTGCAAGGGGGTTGAAGAGTGCGGGATCTGTATCGCCATGTGCCCGAAAAAGCTCTTCCGCCCCGGCAAAGGTTTGAACCCCAAAGGGTACCGGCCGCCGGAGATATTCAATCGGGAAGCTTGCACGGGCTGTGAGAACTGTATGATTTTTTGCCCGGATCTGGCCATCGCCGTGAAGGGGAAGAAAACCGCCAAGGGGGTGAAGAAGTGAAGGGGCCAAGAGTGCTCACCGGAAAATATTTTATGATGGGGAATACGGCCTGTGCGGAAGGGGCCCTCGCCGCCGGCTGCGAGTTCGCCGCCGGTTACCCGATAACACCCGCAACGGAGATCGCCAACCGGCTGGCCGAAAGACTTCCCCAGGTGGGGGGCATGTTTCTCCAGATGGAGGACGAGATCAGCTCCATCGCGGCCATCATCGGTGCTTCCTGGACGGGGAAGAAGGTCATGACCGCTACCTCCGGCCCGGGCATCAGCCTGATGCTGGAAAACATCGGTTTTGCCGTCGGCGTGGAGACCCCCTGCGTCATCGTCAACGTTCAGCGGGGGGCGCCCACGACCGGCATGCCCACGGCCGGGGTCGACGGCGATATGGTTCAAGCCAAACGGGGGTCTCATGGAGACTATGAGATCATCGCTCTCTGCCCGGCCTCGCCGCAAGAGATGTTCGACCATACGGTCTGGGCCTTTAACTACGCGGAAAAGTTCCGCACGCCGGTCTTCATCCTCTCTGACGCTTTTGTGGGGCATATGCGCGAGGAGGTGATCATCCCCGCGCCGGAGAAGATTGAAATCGGCCATCGCCGGATTCCCGAAGAGGGGTCGGACCCGCTAAAGATCAGGGGTTTTCTTGATGAAGACGTGGCTCCCATGCCGATCTTCGGTAAAGGGTTTAAGTCCCACGTGACCAGTTCCTGCCACGATGAATACGGGAAGAGAAACCTGAGCGATGTTACCGCCCTCGACCATTTCGTCCGCCAGCTGAGCAACAAGATCTTGAAGCACAAAGAGGAGATCATTCGGGTGGAGGGGGATTATGAGGGGGCGGAAGTGGTCCTGGTCTCCTACGGGGCGGTATCCCGGGCGGCCAAGATGGCTGCCGCCCGCGGCCGAGAACAAGGCCTGCCCGTGGGAACCCTGCGGCTGATCACCGCCTGGCCTTTTCCGGGAGAGGAGATCGAGAAGATGGCCAGAAAAGTTAGGAAGGTGATCGTGCTGGAAAATAACCTGGGCCAGCTCTATCCTTACATCAAAGCGGATGCAGCCCATTATGCCGAGGTCTCGTTTATGGCCCCCCGTTCCCTGGGAATGATCCATGATCCGGAAGATATTTTGCAGAAAGTCAGGGAGGTTTGGCAATGAGTGAACTGGCGCACCCCCTGCAACATTTTATTCGCCCCAATGTGACCTCGACCACCAACTGCCCGGGATGCGGGAACGGAATCGTCACCCAGGCCATCCTGCGGGCCATCGGTGATCTGTCCATGAATCTGGACGATTTTGTGTTTGTCACCGGTATCGGCTGCGCGGCCTGGATCCCCAGCCCCTTCTTCAACGCCGACGTCCTGCACACCACCCACGGCCGGCCCATTGCGTTTGCTCTGGGAATCAAGATGGGCCTTCCGGAGAAGAAGGTAATGGTCATCAGCGGCGATGGCGACTTAGCGGCGATTGGCGGCAATCACCTGATCCAGAATGCGCGGCGGAACGTAGAGATGGCGGTCATCTGCCTGAACAACGGAATTTATGGAATGACCGGAGGCCAGGCGGCCCCGACTACTCCGGTCGGTTTAAAAACGGCCACCACTCCGTACGGAACTTTTGAGAATCCCTTCGACATCTCCCGGCTGGTCATCGCTGCCGGCGCTTCCTTCGTGGCCCGGTGGACAACATATCAGCCCCGGCAGTTGACCGCCACCATCAAGAAGGCGATCCGCAAGAAAGGCTTTTCCTTCATCGAAGCGATCACCCAGTGTCCGGTGCAATTCGGCAAAAAGACCGGGTCGGGAAGCGCCGTACAAATGATGAAGGAGTACAAGGAAAAGTCGGTTCCGGTGAAGGAGGCCTCCGGGCTTTCCGAGGAAGAGCTGCAAGGGAAGATCGTCGTCGGTGAGCTAATAGATAAGGACAAGCCGGAGATGGTCGAGGAGATCATGAAGATGAAGAAAAGAGCTTCAGGAGAGGCGCAATGAAGCGAACCGAAATCCTCATCGGAGGGGTGGGCGGGCAAGGTGTGATTCTGGCTGGAATCCTGTTGGGAGCCGCGGCCACCCTTTTCGATAATAAGAAAGCCGTTCAAACCCAGGCTTACAGCTCCGAGCAGAGAGGGGGGATGGCCAAAGCAGAAGTCATCCTTGCGGATGAACCGATCGCCGATCCCCAGGTCCGGAGACCGGATATTCTGATCGCCTTAGCCCAGGATGCCGTGAACCGCCATCTGCCAAAGATCAAACCCTCCGGCCTTCTGGTCATGGACTCCGATTTAGTGAAAGAAGTCGGGCCGGGGGATTTCCAGACCTTGGCGATCCCGGCGACCAGCCTGGCCGAAAAGGACTTGGGAAACATCGTGGTCGCCAACCTGATCCTCCTGGGAGGATTGATCAAGAAAACGGGCCTGCTTTCGGTCGGGGCGATGGAGAAGGCCATCGCGGCGAACGTTCCTCCCCAAGCCAAAGACATGAACCTCAAGGCCTTCCGGCGCGGGCTGGAACTTTGAAAAACAGTGCCAGTGGTTAGTGTCAGTGTCAGTGTGAGTGTGAGTGACACTGACACTGTCAATGACACTTTTTTTGGAGGAGGGAAAGACATGGCCATCAAAACTTTTCCGGAATATATAGAAAGCTTGAGAAAATTAAAGCCCGCCGCTTACATGTTCGGGGAGAAAATCGAGAACGTGGTGGATCATCCAAGAATCCGCGGCGGGATCAATGCCACGGGGGCGACCTACGAGCTTGCCAATTCCGAGAAGCACCGGGACCTGCTGACGACGACGTCGCCTTTTACCGGTGAGAGGATCAACCGTTTCACCCTGCCTCCCCAGTCGGTCGAAGATCTCGTAGCCCGGGTGAAGATCAACCGCCTCCTGGGCAATTATGTGGGAACCTGCCACCAGCGGTGCACGGGGCTCGACTGCCTGAGCGCTCTTTCCATCGTGACCTTCGACATCGACAAAAAGATGTCCACGCCGTATTATAGCCGCTTCCTCGAATTTTTGAAGTATATGCAGAAGAACGATTTTACGGCCAATGCCAGCGTAACCGATGTGAAAGGGGATCGCAGCCTCAATCCCGGCGAACAGCCCGATAAAGACCTTTATCTTCGGATCGTGGAGAAGCAGAAAGACGGCATCATCGTGCGGGGCGCCAAGGTCCATCAGACCGGTTCCTTGAGCTCCCATGAGTTGATCGTTCTTCCGACTCGGGCCATGGCTGCGGGAGATCAGGATTACTCCGTGGCTTTTGCCGTCCCGGCGGATGCCAAGGGAGTCATTCATGTGGTTGGCCGAAATTCCCTCGACACGCGGGAGATCGAAGGGGTGGACTGCGGAAACGTCCGGTTCAGCAAATACTGTCCCACGGTGATTTATGACGACGTATTCGTACCCTGGGACCGGGTTTTCATGTGCGGCGAGACGGAGTTCGCGGGGGAGATGGTGAGCCGGTTCTCGGCCTTCCACCGCCAGTCCCACGGCGGCTGCAAGTCCGGCAAGATCGACGTCATGACCGGGACGGCCTTAGCGATGATGGATTATAACGGGGCGGCCAAGGTGACCCACCTTAGGGAAAAAGTGGTGGACATGATCCACAAAGCCGAGACCCTATACGGGTGCAGCCTGGCGGCCTCCTATGAAGGCAGGAAAGAGCCTTCGGGAACGTACTTCATCAATTCCGTCCTGGCCAATGCCTCCAAGATTCACGAGGGCAGGGACATGGCCGAGTGCATCCGCCTGCTGATCGACATTGCCGGCGGCTACGTGGCCGATCTGCCCTCGGACCGGGATTTTGCCAATCCGGAAATCGGGGGCCTCTTGAAAAAGTACATGCAGGGCGCGGCCGGCGTGCCGGTGGAAAACCGGATCAAGATGCTGCGCCTGGCCGAGAAATTAGCCATGGAGAGCGCCGACACCGTCTCCGACCTTCACGGCGGCGGCTCTCCCCAGGCCCACCGCCTGACCATCCTGCGTGAATCGGATCTGAACAAACGCAAAGCCATGGCCAAACGCCTGGCCGGGATTGAATAGAAAGAAAGGGTTGAAGGAATCGAGGGTTCCAGGGTTCAAGGGGTCAAGGGCTGGGATCCTGGTCAGGTAGAAAGCAGCGCAATCGCACTGACGAGCGAGGGGAACGTTGAAAGGAGAAAGAATATGTTCGGATGGCGGGGGAAGATTCTGCGGGTCGATCTGACCAGCGGTGAAAT
>CAZIDC010000178.1:0-6328 GCA_964537885.1 uncultured Syntrophaceae bacterium
GATACCTCAAGACCTTCGCCGAGCGGGTGAGCAGCGCGGATAAAGGCTGCATTTCCATCTAAGCAATTTGGCAAGTTGGCAATAGAGGAATTTAGAATTTAAATTCCTACATGGCCACGTTGCCCCATTGCCCTATTGCTATTTTGTGATGATTTTCATCATTCCTAAGAATGCGGAGTTGAGGTAAAAAGTTACCATGATTGACAAAGCCGTTGCTAACCAAATCCGGTCCATCGCCGGTAAAGAAAATGTTTTCGAGGACAAAGAAACAAGAATCTGCTACTCCTACGACGCCACGAACCTGAAATACCTTCCCGATTTGATTGTTTATCCGGCTAACCGCGAGCAAATCGCCGCCATTGTTAAGCTGGCCAACACATTTCGTTTCCCGGTAATCCCCCGCGGCGCGGGCACGGGTTTTACCGGCGGAACCCTGCCCGTTGAGGGGGGAGTCGTTCTCGTTCTGACCAAGATGAACAAGATCCTGCAAATCGACCAGGATAATCTTCTGGCCGTGGTCGAGCCGGGAGTCGTCACCGCCGATCTGCAAAAGGAAGTGGAAAAGATCGGCCTTTTTTATCCACCGGACCCGGCCAGCCTGAAAATGTCGACTCTCGGCGGCAACGTGGCCGAATGCGCCGGAGGCCCCCGCGCCGTGAAATACGGCGTGACCAAAGATTATGTTCTGGGCCTGGAAGTCGTCCTGCCTACCGGGGAGATTATTTCCGCGGGCATTCAGACAGTCAAGGGAGTCGTTGGCTATGATCTGACCAAACTCATGGTGGGTTCTGAGGGAACTTTGGGCATTGTCACCAAGATTATCCTCCGTCTGCTTCCACTACCGAAAGCAAAACGGACCATGCTGGCTATTTTCCCAACCATCGAAGCTGCGGCCACCACGGTCTCGCAGATTATCAGCTCGCGGATCATTCCGACGACCCTCGAATTCATGGACAACGCCACCATTCGCTGCGTAGAAGATTATCTGCACATGGGCCTTCCGGTGGAAGCCGGAGCTCTTCTGATCATCGAAGTGGATGGGGCCCCGGAAGCCATTGCTCAGGACATCCTCGAGATTCAAGAAATCTGCGTGGCCAACAAGGCCGTCGAAGCCAAAGTGGCCAAAGACAACCAGGAAGCGGAGGAGCTCTGGAAAGCCCGGCGGGCGGTATCGCCGGCCGTTGTAAAACTGAACCCGACGAAGATCAACGAAGATATCACCGTCCCCCGCTCAAAGGTTGCGGAGATTCTACGGAGAGTCGAGGCCGTCGCCAAGAAGCACAATCTGATCATCGTCAATTTTGGCCATGCCGGTGACGGGAACATCCATGTAAACGTGATGATCGATAAGAGGCGGCCGGGCGAAGAAGAGCGGGCTCACGCCGCGGTTCAGGATATCTTCGAAGCCACCCTCGAATTGGGGGGAACCATCTCGGGCGAACATGGCATCGGCATCACCAAGGCGCCCTACATCGCCATGGAATTGGGCGACATGGGCCTGGAAGTGATGAAGCGAATTAAAAAGGCTTTTGACCCGAACAATATTTTAAATCCGGGGAAGATATTTCCAGATAGAAGGCAATAGACAACGGGTAAAGGGCACAAGGTTCAAGGCCCAAGGCGCAAAGCTAAAAGCAATTATCGTTTTAATATGAAAACCTTACCGCAAGTGTTGGATGAAGCCAGGAAGTGCGTGAAGTGCGGCACCTGCATGGCCCAGTGTCCGGTTTACTTAGAAACCCTGGAAGAACCCCTCGTGGCCCGCGGCAAGTTGGGTTTGATCGAGGCTGTGGGTGAAGGGGATGGTGAGTTTAGCAAGCGCCTTGGCCAAATTCTTTCGCAGTGCCTGCTCTGCGGAACCTGTACCGAGAATTGCCCCAACGGGGTCCCGGCCGATGAGATCATCCGCGAGGCCCGCTCCCTGCTGGTGAGGAAAAAAGGCCTCTCCCTCCCCAAGAAAGCCATCTTTAAATATATCCTCGACAGCGAAAAGCTCAGGCCCTTGCTCCTGAAAGGCGGGGCATCCCTGCAGTCTCTTTTCCTGGAAAAAATTCCGGATGAAAGTGGCCTACGCCTCCGTTTCCCCTTGCCCGCCCTGGACCGGCGCCGGCTCATTCCTCCCCTGGCCCATGACTTTTTTCTGGATCGCCACTCGGGTTGGGTCCGCGCCGAAAAAGAAACTTTGCGCGTCGGTCTCTTCGTCGGCTGCGTGACCAACTATCTTTTCCCCCGTATCGGCCAATCAGCTTTGAACCTCTTCCTTCGCCGCGGGATTTCAGTTTATATCCCGGAAAGCCAGCGTTGCTGCGGCCTTCCGGCCTTTGGCTCCGGAGATGAAAAAACTCCCCTCTCCCTGGCCCGCAAGAACATCGAGGCTTTCTCCGAAGAAGAGCTGGATCAAATCGTTGCCCCCTGCGCCTCCTGCGCTTCCATGCTCAAGCTGGACTATCCGTCGCTCTTTGACGAATCCGACCCGTTCCGGTCGCAGGCTCTTGCTTTCTCGGCGAAGGTCACGGACGCTTCTCAATTTTTGGGAAAAATCCTGAACCAGCGGCCAGGGGGAAATGGCCAGGGGAGGAAAACCGTGCGGGTGACCTACCACGATCCCTGTCATCTGCGCCGCAAGCTGGGGATCTTCCAGGAACCCAGGAGCCTTTTGAAGTCCACGCCGGGTCTGGAATATGTTGAGATGCCCGAAGCCAACCGCTGCTGCGGCCAGGGGGGAAGTTTCAACATCGCCAATTATGACCTCTCTTTGAAGATCCTCGAGAAAAAGATAAATGCTGTTGAAGAAAGCGGCGCCGACGTCGTAACCACGGCCTGCAGCGGCTGCCTGCTCCAGCTCATGGATGGATTGCATCAGCGAGGCTTGAAAAAAGAAGTGCGCCACTTAGTGGAGATGGTCGACCAGGCTATCCTTATATAAAAAGGTGGTAGGGTAAAAGGGGACCACCTTGATTTGAAAACCCTGGAAATTCTCCGCACCGCAAAAACCGCGGTGGTTTGCCTCAAGATCTTCACCCCACAGGTTGCGGGCGCTACTATCCTCGCTGATTTGGCCCTTGCAGTTTAAAGTTTCGTTTAAGGAAGTTTGTAGCACTACCTGAACCTTCTTAACCCCGTTTTTAATGCAGCGAAAGATAGGATCACGATCGAAACTATTCTTTTCATGGTTTTACCCCGTTTTGATCGGGACTCGAATTTCTGTATTACGAATAGGCTGGAAAGGCGATTGTGTCCAACCTTCTCATTCTCGAAGGGTCTTTATTCAATGGGAAAAGATTCAAGTTAAGCCCCCTCACCCTTCCCCTCTCCCCCGCA
Source organism: uncultured Syntrophaceae bacterium (assembly GCA_964537885.1). Taxonomy (GTDB): domain Bacteria; phylum Desulfobacterota; class SM23-61; order SM23-61; family SM23-61; genus CAZIDC01. The sequence continues at coordinate 3,322 of CAZIDC010000178.1, forward strand.
AACGGGGGAGAGGGCGGGGGTGAGGGGGAAGGATAAAAAAGGAAATTCCTATACAATCAAGTTCAAACTTGCTGAATAAAATTGAGGGGGGGGTTATTCCTTATCCTTTATCCCGGCTTTTCGCAGGTTCACTGATTCCGATTCAAGATGAAAGATTTGGGCATCGGGCAGGATTAGGTTGCACTGACGATAATAGAACGATTTGATTCGCAGGGGGGCGGGGCTCTTGAGAAGGCTTGCAGGCCAGATTCGTTCCCCTTTCATCCGGCATTGAACGGTGACCAGCGGCCAGATCCGGCCCCTGTCCGCCATCTTTTCTCCTCGCACCTTTGCCCAAAATCTGCCGGATTCGCCGGGCTTCAGCTTTGCCGCATTCATTACAAAAATGGATCCCGTTGCCGGGTTGCCGAAACCGTCCCCCAGCATTCCCCGGCTGGACTTGATTCCTTCGGAGTGGGAAAGCTCGCTGACCGAAAAAAACCTGCTGTCGGGCTTGCCTACAAGAGAATGGACGGTGTCCGGGAGAATGTAGTCAATCACAATATCCTCAATATCTTCCTTCCCCTCATTTTTGATTCGCCACTGCATATCAAAAGAGACGGTCTTTCTCCTTGTATCCAAGGACGCTTTATAGTCTGTGGCGAAAGAAAGTTCCAGGAACCGGAGCCCTTGCGCATCGAAAAACCGGGCAAGACGGCCAAAGTAATTGTCATACTGGGCGATTGCCGCATGGCCCGGTTTGATTTGGACTTTGGGCCAAATATACCTCACCCGACCGTCCCTTGTTTCAACGGCCGGACGTTCCAGTATGTTGTAATTGGCAATGGAGATCTTGTCGGGAAAAGCCATGGGAACTGCCAGGAGGGATTCCTGTCCGAAGGCGGGAAAGAACTGTTCCACTTTGTAGAAGCCATCCGGAACCGGCGATTCGATGCTGACCTCGATGGCGCGATCGCTCAGGTTGGCCACTAACGCCTCGTGATTGATGACCGGGACGAACGCATTCGTCCGGGTCTGGGGGACGTCTCGTTCTACCACGAGCACATTTGCCATCTGAGGGGCGCCTCCTCGGGCTTCATTCCTTGCCGGGCCGGAACTCTGGCCAATGCCGACGGGAATCGCGAAGAGGACTGCCCCGACAGCAAAGGCAGGGAGAATACGATACAAATGAAATCGCATGGGTCATTTAGCTTTGGGGCGTATGGCTGCGAACCCGCCAGCCATACGCCTGAATTTCTACGGTTTGAGTCCCTCGAAGTTGACGTTCACATAGAAACCGAAATTATTATCCTCTCGCGTTTCGCTCACCTGATTGTCGGCGTCAATCTTGATTTGAAGCCTGCCGTTTTGCGGACCGAGGTAGGCCTGGGTGTGAACGGGTTTAATCTCCGTGGCTCCGACGCTTAGATTGGTCTGCTGGCTTACCAGTTTATCGTTAAAGAATATTTTGTTATTGAACCCCGACGCCGTACCGCCGTTATACTCCCGGTAGGCGTAGTAGATCTCGAATGCGGGCTTTCCGCCGGAGATCAATGTGGCATCGGTGGGGGTTAACGTGATGGTCCCGTTCCATTGCACCTCTTTTTTGTTCTTTCCGATCTGAAGGAATCCATACATTCCGAGATCCGTCTTGGTTGTCTTCGCTTCCGTGAAGAGGCCCGTATCTCCCCTTAATCCGAAGGAGCCGACCGGGAACCCTTTATCCTGTTGTGCTTTCGCGAGAGCCGCCGCCATCGTCATGTTGTTGGTGAGGGTGTACACCCAGAAATTCTGGGCCGTGTATTCGGACCTTGCCACCGGCAGATTGATGTTCCCCCCGATGTAGGTCCGCAATCCACGGGACCAGATGGCCCCGGCGAGCGGATCCTTGAAAGAATTACAGGAGTTGGTGAGAGCAACGCAATAGTATAACCCTTTGTAGGGATTCAAGGTGGAAAATTCCTGCGCGGTGATCGTCTGGTGGCTCCACTGGACAAGGCCATAGCAGGGGCTTCCGTTGACATCGCTGGTGACTCCGTGCCCGACATTGTTCCATACCAGGAGGGATTCGTCGTTCTGTAAGCGGTTCATCACCGCCTGCTTGGTGCTGGTATTTCCAACCAGTTTCTCGGCCCTTGCCGCGCCGAATCGCTGGGAAAAGGTGTTGTGGATTGCGTTGGTCGCCGCAACGGCCGATGGAAACTCGGGGAACGCAGTGTTCGCCAGGCCCTTGGGCCCGGGCGGTTCCTGGGGGAGGGCGGTCTTTGGGGCGATGGCCTTCTTAATTTGTTCAAGATTCGCATTCTTTGGTACCGGATTCGGGGAAATGGAAACCTGAGGCATGTATTTCTTGTCAACCTTCAAGACCCTGGCCTTCCCGCTTTCGAATGCGAACTCGATCCGTGACATCTCGGCCGTGTAGGTGTCCCGGCGAAGATTGAGAACGATCGTCTCGGCGACGTACCCTTGGGCGGTCGACCGCAGGACTCTGGTCTCCGCCCTGGAAGAAATTCCCCTGCCCAGCTCTGCGGCAAGATTCTGCTGAACGAGGTCGCGGGATGCGGATAGCAGTTGCTGCTGCGCTTGCGCGTTGAGGCTGACGGCTCCCGGTTTGAAAACAGTTTCAAGCCGCAGCGCGGCCGCAGGGGCAAGGGGGGTTGTCTTCGTGTTTTGGCCCAGGGACAAGTTCGTAAAAGAAAGTAAAAACACAACCAAAAAGGCGCCGGCGACAAAAAATATTTGTCGGTCCTTCTTCATCTTATCCTCCTTTTGAGCAAAATTCTTTTCTTGCCTTGACCCAACACTTGCCTCCGATGACTCTTCCTGGTCTAGGCTAAGGCGAGAGGGGGTTTCCGGATGGGGACTACTTAAAGGCCTCATACGGGCTCGCATCTCCCGGTCCCTCTAAAGTCAAGGTATCAAGATTCCATTCAATCTTTTTGAGGGATACGCTCCACAGATGAACCTTGAATGTGATGTCTCTGCCGTCAAGGGCCGGTCTCTGGTTTACAGAATAACCCCCATCATC
>CAZIDC010000179.1:0-6324 GCA_964537885.1 uncultured Syntrophaceae bacterium
ATGGCTGATATAGAAATCGGCAAGCGGCGATTATCCGGCCGGGTCGTCTACCTGGTAGGTGCCATTGCTATTGGCACTTCGCTTTTCCATCTTTATACGGCGGGCTTCGGCCTCTTATCGGCCCTGGAACAGCGGGGGATCCACTTGCTATTGATGTTGATCCTAACTTTCCTGACTTACGCCGCCACTTCCAGGAGCGCGAACCGATTGAGCTGGATGGACTATTTTACTATCTTCCTTTCCCTCGTCTCCAGTTTCTACCTTCTCTTTACCTGGGAAGAGTATACGGGGACCACGATTGCTACCACGAAGGATGTGATTTGTGGTCTAATTCTGGTCGTGGTTGTCCTGGAGGCAGCCCGGCGTACCTCCGGCTGGGCGCTGCCCATCACGGCGATCGTATTTCTCGCCTACGCCGTATGGGGCGAGGACCTCCCGGGTTTGCTGGCCCATAAGCATTACTCCCTGCAGCGAATTGTCTCTTTCCTCTACAGGACGACCGAGGGTATCTACGGGCTGCCCATCGGTATTTCAGCGACTTTTGTCGTTGTCTTCGTGATTTTTGGGGCTTTTCTCAGCAATACCGGCGCAGGGAAACTTTTTGTGGATCTGGCTTTTTCTATAGCCGGGAAACAGCGGGGAGGGACCGCCAAAGTGGCGGTCGTCTCCTCCGCGCTGATGGGAACAATCACCGGTTCTCCTTTAGCCGAGGTGGCTACGACCGGAACGATAACCATTCCGCTCATGAAAGAGGCGGGGTACCGTCCGCATGTGGCCGGTGCCATTGAAGCCGTGGCGGCCACCGGGGGGATGATCATGCCACCGGTCATGGGAGCGGTGGCCTTCCTGATTGCGGAAAACCTTGGGATCAGTTACTTTGCCGTGGCCAAAGCCGCAGCCTTGCCGGCCATCCTGTATTATGCCTGCTTGTACTTCATGGTGGATTTTGAAGCGGCCATCGGAGGATTGAAGGGCCTGGCCCAAGAGAAAATTCCTTCTTTTCTGGGAAGCCTTCTCAGGGGCTGGTATGCTTTAATTCCATTGGTCGCCCTGGTGGTCTGGATCGGTATGGGCTGGTCGGCCATGCGGGCGGGCTTCTGGTCGATCGTGCTTCTTTTGCTGACTGTTTTCATCGGCAAAAGAAAGGTTCTGAACTGGCGGACCCTCGGCAGGTCCTTGCGGCAGGGGGGAGAAAATACCGTATCCGTGGCCGCAGCCTGCGCTTGCGCCGGCATCATCCTGGGGGTAATCAGCGTAACTGGCCTGGGCGTTAAATTAACCAGTTTCATGATCTCTCTCTCCGGCGGCTCCCTGTTTTTTTGCCTCTTCCTTACGGCCGTTACCTCCCTTATCCTGGGTATGGGACTTCCGGCCACGGCCATTTATGTGATGATGTCCGCCATCAATGCGCCGGCCCTAATTCAAATGGGGGCTTCTCCTCTGGCGGCCCATCTGTTTCTCTTTTATTTCGGCGCGATCAGCACGATTACTCCCCCCGTAGCCCTTACCGCTTATGCGGCCGCAGCTGTGGCCGGAGCTTCGCCTACCAAGACCGGGTGGAGAGCCTTTGTTTACGGCCTTTCCGCGTACATCATGCCCTTCATGTTCATGTACTCCCCTTCGTTATTGATGGAAGGAGGGGTACTCCTGGTCGGACGAACCTTTGTGACCGGGATCCTGGGGGCCTATTTTCTCTCCGCCGGAATCCAAGGCTACCTGATCCGCTCCTCAGCCGTAATTGAACGAATCCTCTTGTTTACCGCCGGTATTTTACTCATTCACCCCGGGGGGTGGACGGATATCATCGGAGGGTTACTGGCGGCGGGGGTGCTGCTGCCGCAATGGTATCAAAAACGGGCGTCGAAGGTTTCCACGTCTGTAGATATAGCGCGGTCTTGATTTTTATTGCGTTAATATTTTCGAGTCCGGAGAGGCAGGAAGATACTTCATATGAATTTTTTAGGATTGCGAATTGCAGGCGAAATTTTTTACGCACTCCGCATTCCGCATTTGCCAAGGGGGCATTTTTATGAAAGTCATGATTGTCGGAGCTGGCTGGGCCGGTTGCGCGGCATCGCTATCCGCCCGCAAACAAGGCGCCGAGGTCTTTTTGATTGAAAGGACGGACATGCTGCTGGGAACCGGCCTGGTCGGGGGAATCATGCGCAACAACGGCCGCTTCAGCGCCACCGAGGAGATGATCGCCATGGGAGGTGGGGAAATCTTCCATTTGATCGATCAAAATTGTCTTCATCGCGGGATTGAATTCCCCGGTCATCCTCATGCCTCCCTGTATAATGTCGCCACCATGGAGCCGGTGGTGAAAAGATTTCTCCTGGGAAAAGGGGTTCAAATCCATCTTTCTACCCGTATCGATGAGGTGGAGATGAAAGAAAGCCGGATTCAGTCCCTGGGGGGAAAACGGGGAGAAGAAAAGGTTCATTTCGTCGGGGATGCTTTTATCGACACGACCGGCACAGCCGGCCCCCCGGGCCAGTGCAGCAAGTATGGAAACGGCTGTGCCATGTGTATCCTCCGTTGTCCTACTTTCGGCGGGAGGGTCAGCATTGCGGCCAAAGCCGGGGTTCAAGAAACGGTGGGAAGAAAAGGAAATCAGATCGGGGCTATGAGCGGCTCCTGTAAACTATTCAAGGAATCCCTTTCCCGGGAGATCGTTAACACCCTGAACAATAAAGGGGTCGTGGTGGTTCCCCTTCCTGCTTCTCGGCAATCGGAAGAAAAACTCTCCATAAAAGCCTGTCAGCAATATGCCCTGCCGGAGTTCCATGAAAATCTCGTTCTTCTCGATACCGGCCATGCCAAGCTGATGACCCCTTTTTTCCCCCTGGAGGCCTTACGGAAAATCCCCGGTTTTGAAAATGCCCGTTATGAAGATCCTTATGCCGGAGGACTGGGAAACTCCATCCGCTACGTAGGCATGGCCCCCCGGGACGATGCCCTGAAAGTTAAAGGGATTGACAACCTCTTCTGTGCAGGGGAGAAAGCAGGGTTGCTGGTGGGGCATACTGAGGCCGTTGTTACCGGAACTCTCGCCGGTTATAATTCTGTCCAGTATATAAAAAGATCAAAACCTCTCGTCTTGCCCACTACCCTTGCTGTCGGCGATGCCATTAACTATGTTCGGGCCCAGATGGAGACCGAGGAAGGAATGGCCTATAAATATACCTTTTCCGGATCGGTCTATTTCGAACGAATGAAGCAGAAAGGCCTTTATTCTACCGACCCGCAGGAAATTGCCAAGCGGGTCGACGCTGCCAAAATGGCAAGAATTTTTTCCTGATAATTTTTTAACCCAGCAATAAGCACTTGGTTACTGATATGAAAAAGACCATTGTCGTTCGATTTATCCTGAATGGCCAAGAAGTGAAAGCCCAAGTGGACCCAGAGATTACCCTTTTGCGGTATTTGCGGGACGAGCAGCGGCTTACCGGTACCAAGAATGGCTGCAGCACCAACCACTGCGGGGCCTGTATGGTGTTGGTAGATGGCCTTCCCACTAAGTCCTGCCTGTTGAGATTAAACAGGGTGGCGGGGAAAAAAGTGGAGACCATCGAAGGACTTAGCAAGACGGAAGAATTGCATCCCATCCAGGCTGCCTTTTTAGCCACCGGGGCAGTCCAGTGCGGCTTTTGCACCCCCGGGATGATTATTTCCGTCAAAGGGCTGCTGGGCCGTCACCCGGAACCCACCGAAGAGCAGATCCGCGAGGCTCTTAAGGATAACATCTGTCGCTGTACCGGATATGTTAAGATTATTGATGCCGTCAAACTGGCGGCGCGCTGGATCCGCCACCCAGAGGAAATTCGGAGCCAGGCCGGGTTAATGGGATTGGGCCAATCCGCCCCGGACCGTGATGGAGAGGCCAAAGTTAAAGGGTGCCTGACCTTTGCCGACGACATGTATATCGAGGGAATGCTTTACGGCAAGGTTCTCTGGAGCAGGTACCCCCACGCCGAAATCCTGGCGGTGAATACCGCCATGACAAAAGAAGTTCCCGGAATTCATGCGGTTCTCACTGCGGCTGACGTGCCGGGGCATAACGGGATGGGGTCTTTAAAACCCGATCAACCCGTTTTATGCCGGGACCGGGTACGTTTTGTGGGCGATGCCATTGCCGTTGTTTTCGCCGCAACTCCGGCCGCTGCTGAATTGGCTGTGCGGCAAATCAAAGTTGATTACCGGGAGCTCCCGGGAATTTTTTCCCCTCAGGAGGCCTTAAAGCCGGAATCGCCCCTGCTGTATCCCGGCGGAAACATCTGTAAGCACTTACTTCACGAGGAAGGAAACATCGAGGCAGGCCTCCGCCAAGCCGCAGCGGTTGTCGAAGGCCATTTCGAGACCCCCTTCGTGGAGCACGCCTATCTCGAACCGGAAGCCGGAATTGGTTTGGTGGATGAAAACGGCCTGCTCACGGTCTATGCCCCCACTCAATTTCCTTTTGAAATCAGAAAACAACTGGCCGCGATGTTAACTCTGCCGGAAGAGAAGATTCGGGTGATAGCTACGCCTCTGGGAGGTGCTTTCGGCAGCAAGCTGGATAATACCGTCGAGGCTTTATTAGCCTTGGGTGCCTACCATCTGCGGCGGCCGGTAAAGATCACCCTCACCCGGGAAGAATCCATACGGTTGAGCACCAAACGCCATGCTTACTGGATGGATTACCGGTTGGGCGTGGATTCCGCGGGACACTTAGTGGCTGTGGACGCCAAACTCCTTTCCGATGCAGGGCCCTATACCGCCCTGAGCCCCCGGGTTATCGACCAGGCCTGTATATTTGCTTGTGGACCTTACCGGGTGCCCAATGTACGGGTGGAAGGCTGGGCGGTTTATACCAACAACGCCAATGGCAGTGCCTTCCGGGGATTCGGCATCAACCAGGCAGCCGTGGCGGTCGAATCGCTTCTGGATGAGGCGGCCAGGAAACTGGGCCTGGACCCCTTCGCCATCCGGCTGGTCAACGCCCTCAAGATCGGGGACAAGACCATCGCCGGAGAGATTCTGCAAGCCAGCGTGGCCACCCAAGCAACGATCCAGGCAGCCCGGGAGGCTTTGCTGGAAGAATTACCCGCCCTCAAGGCCAGAAAGGCCCCCGGCAAGAGGATTGGCATCGGTATGGCCAGCGGATTTAAAAACGTGGGAGCCGGTAAAGGGAAAGTGGATGACGCCGGGGCTATCTTCATCCTGCAACCGGACGGCCGGGTGCTTTTGCGGGCATCGGCTGTGGACATGGGCCAGGGTATCCGCACCGTCCTGGTACAGCTGGCTGCCGAGGTGCTGGGATTAGATGATCAACTATTTGATATTATCACCGGCGATACCGCGCTGACCATCCCTCACGGCGGCGCCGTAGGGGAAAGACAAACCCTGATCACCGGCAAAGCAGTGGAACTGGCGGCATGGGAGTTTAAAACAAAATTACTGCAAAAAGCAACGGCCCATTACGAATTGCCCTTTGAGCACCTCCGAGTTAGGGGAAGAGAAATCTTTGACTTAAACAAGGGTTCAGCCATACCACTGGCCGAACTTGCCGGACGAATCAAAGAGGCGGGAGAGGAATTGCAAGTCCATTATTATTACACCGCCCCCAAAACTTTCGCCCTGTCAGATAAAGAAGCTCGGAATACCGTGCCGCCGGAAGAATACCGCAATTATCCTGCCTATGCCTATACTACTCAAGTGGCTGTGGTGGAGGTGGATGAAACCACCGGACAGGTGAAAGTGCTGAAAATCATCGCTGCCCATGACTGCGGCCGGGCTATCAACCCGCAGAAGATCGAAGGCCAAATTGAGGGTAGCTGCGTTCAGGGTATGGGGTACGCTCTCTCTGAAGCCTACGCTCTGGATAAAGGAATGCCGGTTACCCGCACTTTTAAACAACTGCGTGTGCCAACCATCATGGATATTCCGGATATACAGTGCCTGCTGATCGAAGATCCGGAACCGGCCGGTCCTTTTGGCGCCAAGGGGATATCCGAGGTGGCCACCGTGCCGATCACCCCAGCCATCCTGAATGCCATCTATGATGCGACCGGTGTACGAATCTATACGCTACCCGCCACCCCTGACAAAGTGCTGGCAGGCCTGAGAAGCCAGCGGGCCACAAAAGTTTGATCCCGTGAGCAGACTTTAACCTCGTCCCAGGTTGGGATAAAATCAAGCGGGCGGATTGATGCGAGGAATGGGGGGCCCCAGATTGTCCTGGCGGCGAGTCAGGTGATGGCTGCCTTTTGATGATTTTCGGGAGGGACAGTTTGCCCTTATCGATTGAGGGACGGAAATTTTCGTCGCTGCATTTGGCAGGGA
>CAZIDC010000180.1:0-6313 GCA_964537885.1 uncultured Syntrophaceae bacterium
CAAAGTGTCCCAGATCGGCATAAAGCGCTTCGCAGCCCGTTAAACAGAGCACTACGGATCCGAAAACGACGGTGGAATGAAGCTTGTTGGCGGCAAAGAATTCGTAAGCATAAATAGGGTGAATGGAGCGCAAGACTTGGGGATGCTGAACCATTTCCGCAATCCCGAGGATGGCTATAACTCCGAACCAAATCGTCATCAATGGACCGAACACTTTACCGATGTCTGCGGTTCCACGATGTTGTGAGAAAAAGAGTAAAAAGAGAATTGTGCACGTGAGGGGTAAAACGACTGGAGTAGCCACCTGGGTGGCTACTCCAAGACCCTCAACAGCCGAAAGAACCGAGATTGCCGGCGTAATAACACCATCTCCGACAAGAAACGCCGCCCCCAGAATTCCGGCCCCTATGGCGCATGCCCGCGTGCGGGGCGACATTTTTTTCGCCTCGTCCGATACTAACCCCAGGAGGGCAAAAATCCCTCCTTCCCCATGATTATCCGCAAGGAGCACGAAAGTTACATACTTGATGCTCACGACAATGGTCAGAGACCAAAAGATAAGCGACATAACGCCATAAATATTCGTTTCCGTCAGGGCGATGGCATGATCGCCGTGAAAGCATTCCTTGAGGGTGTAAAGGGGGCTTGTCCCGATATCGCCGTATACTACACCCAGAGCGCCGAGAGCCAGCAGGAAAGTCCTGTTCTTGAGCCGGCGTTCAGGGGATGCTGGGTCGTGAGCGGGTTTGGCGTTACTATCGCCAGGGTGGGTCTTCAAAGCGATGAGAACCTCCGCAATCCATAAATGGAGAAAGAGCCTCCGGGGGTTCCGGTAGGTTTTTCTCGTCGTCGCCTGTGAAGGGGGCTGCCGGGCCCGGGCCGATGGGGGTGCCTTCCGCTTGGCCGCAACGCCCCTCACAAATTTGGTTCCCCCGCTTCCGATCATCAGGATTTGGCGATAGAATAAATGATAGGACGCCCCACCGGAGTTGTCAAGTTTCCCTAAAATCTTGTAGAAAGCTTTCTTCCCCTTTGCTCAAACAGCTTATTGCTTTATTAATCAGCATTTTGATTTTTTATTAATCGTAGTGTTAATTTTTATGGCATTTTTTGCTTGACACTAAGGCCTCTTCACCTGATAATCCACCTTGTCCAAAAGCAGGACATTACAGGTTAGGTGAATAGCGAAAGGAATATTTTATGCCCAGGCGCAATGACATCAGAAAGGTCATGATTATCGGTTCCGGCCCCATCGTGATCGGCCAGGCTTGCGAGTTCGATTACTCGGGGACCCAGGCCTGTAAAGCCCTGCGCAAGCTTGGTTATCAAATTGTTTTAGTGAATTCCAACCCGGCGACGATCATGACCGACCCGGGGATGGCCGATGCAACGTATATAGAGCCGCTTAACCTCCAAGCCCTGACGGAGATTATTGAAAACGAACGACCGGATGCCATCCTGCCCAATCTCGGCGGTCAAACCGGCCTGAATCTGACCTCGGAACTTGCCCGGGCAGGTGTGCTTGATAAATACGGCGTCAAGGTGATTGGGGTTCACCTGGATGCCATCGAACGGGGTGAAGACCGGATCGCTTTCAAGGAAACCATGAACCGGCTCGGGATTGAAATGCCCAAAAGCGCCCCGGCTTTCAGCGTGGAGGAGGCGGAAAAGATCGCCGCTCAGCTCGGCTACCCGGTCGTCATCCGCCCTGCTTACACCCTTGGGGGAACAGGGGGCGGACTGGTTTACAACCTTGAAGAGCTGCGCACCGTTGCCAGCCGAGGAATATCAGCGAGCCTCGTGGGACAGATCCTGGTCGAGGAGTCTGTCCTGGGCTGGGAGGAGCTGGAGCTCGAAGTTGTCCGCGACGCTAAAAACCAAATGATCACCGTCTGCTTTATCGAAAACGTGGACGCCATGGGGGTCCATACGGGTGATTCCTACTGCACAGCCCCCATGCTCACTATCGACCCGGAACTTCAGAAGAAACTCCAAAAGTTTTCTTACGATATCGTGGAAGCCATCCAGGTGATCGGCGGAACCAATATCCAGTTTGCCCATGATCCCGCAACCGGGAAGGTGGTGGTCATAGAAATCAATCCCAGAACCTCCCGCTCCTCGGCCTTGGCCTCGAAAGCAACGGGCTTCCCCATTGCCCTGATTTCTTCCATGCTGGCCGCCGGTCTGACGCTCGACGAAATTCCCTACTGGCGGGAAGGAACTCTCGATAAATACACGCCGTCGGGCGACTATGTGGTCGTTAAGTTCTCCCGCTGGGATTTCGAAAAATTTCCCGGCGCCGTGGACAAACTCGGCACCCAGATGAGGGCCGTCGGGGAAGTCATGTCCATTGGCAAGACTTATAAAGAAGCCTTGCAAAAATCCATTCGCTCGTTAGAGAAGGGACGCTACGGGCTCGGTTTTGGCAAAGATTTTTACCGGAAGGATCTGGATGAACTGATGGATCTTTTGGCGGAGCCGTCAAGCGAAAGACAGTTCATCATGTATGAGGCCTTGCGCAAGGGTGCCAGCGTCGAGGCTCTCTACAAGAAGACCTACATCAAGCCCTGGTTTATTGAGCAGATGAAGGAGCTTGTGGAACTGGAGGAGAAGATCCTTGGGCATAGAGGCAAGGCCCTCCCCGATGATTTATTAAAGCGGGCAAAGGAAGATGGATTTTCCGACCGCTACCTGTCCCTCCTCCTCAACATCCCGGAAAAAGATGTTCGGGAAAGGCGGACTGCGCTTTCCATCCGCCAGTGCTGGGACCTGGTGCCGGTGAGCGGGGTGGAGAATGCGGCCTACTATTACTCCACTTACAATGGACCCGATAAAGTTGGAGTCAGCAACCGCAAAAAGATTATGGTTTTGGGCGGGGGGCCCAACCGGATCGGCCAGGGGATTGAGTTTGATTACTGCTGCGTCCACGCGGCCTTTGCCCTGCGGGATGAGGGCTATGAATCCATCATGGTCAACTGTAACCCCGAAACCGTTTCCACGGACTACGACACATCCGATAAACTCTATTTTGAACCCCTTACCGTGGAAGATGTCTTAAGTATCTATGAGAAAGAAAAACCGGAAGGGGTCATTGTCCAATTTGGCGGCCAGACCCCGCTCAACATCGCTGGCGAACTGGCCGAAGCAGGGGTCAGGATTATCGGGACTTCGCCGGAGACCATCGACCTCGCCGAGGACCGCGACCGGTTTCGCCGGATGATGCGCAATTTCGGCATCCCGATGCCCGAATCCGGTATGGCCAGCACTTTGGATGAGGCCATCCGCATCGCCGGCAGGATCGGCTATCCGTTGATGGTCCGGCCCTCTTACGTTCTCGGCGGGCGCGGGATGGAGGTGGTCCACGATGAGCAAATGCTCAAGCAATACGTGGCGGCAGCGGTTGGGATAACCCCGGAGAGGCCCATCCTCATCGATAAATTCCTCGAAAACGCCATTGAAACCGAAGCCGATGCCATTGCCGACGGAATGGATGCCTTCGTGCCGGCGGTGATGGAACACATCGAATTGGCCGGAATCCACTCCGGTGATTCCGCCTGCGTGATCCCCCCGATCAGCATTCCCCACCGGCACCTCGACACCATTTACAAATATACAAAAAAGATCGCCATAGAATTCAAGGTAGTGGGCCTGATGAATATTCAATACGCCATCGCCAACGACGTGGTCTACATCCTCGAAGCCAACCCCCGGGCCTCCCGGACCGTTCCTCTCGTTTCTAAGGTCTGCAATATATCGATGGCCCGTATCGCCACCCAGATCATGCTGGGAAAGAAACTTGCGGATTTAAACCTCAAACCCAAGGCCATTCCCCACTTTGGCGTCAAAGAGGCTGTTTTCCCTTTCAACATGTTCCCGGAGGTTGACCCGGTTCTGGGGCCGGAGATGCGCTCCACGGGAGAGGTTCTGGGCCTGGCCAATTCCTTCGGGCTGGCCTTTTACAAAGCCGAGGAAGCCGCCCAGCAGGTGCTGCCGACAAAGGGTACCATCCTGATCACGGTGAATCAGAAAGACAAAATGGGCGCCCTCCAGGTGGCCCGGGAATTTGCTAAACTCGGGTTCAAGATCAAGGCCACCGAAGGAACCAACCGCTTTCTAAGGCAACATGGCATTGAATCGGAACTTATCCTTAAAATGCACGAGGGAAGGCCGAACATCGTCGACGGAATCAAGAACGGGGAAATTCAGCTCGTCATCAACACCCCGGGCGGCCGCCTCAGCACCCATGATGATTCCTACATCCGCAAGGCGGCGATCAAATATAAACTTCCTTACATCACCACGATCGCCGCCGCGGTGGCCGCGGCCAGGGGAATTACGGCCGTCCGCCAGGGCCACGGCCGGGCGAAATCATTGCAGAGCTACCATGCGGATATCAAGTAAGAGAAACGAAAGTTGTGAGGTGGGAGTTGGGAGTAGTAAGTACATACTGGTTTTGACAACTCCCTACTCGCTACTCCCAACTTACGACTCCTGTATTCCACATTCCTTTCAGAAAGGTTGTTGACCGATGAAATCTGTACGGGATAACTGCGGGATTTTTGGAATCTATTCCGACTCCGAATGCGTCATAGACATCTATCAAGGGATCGATTTTCTGCAGCACCGGGGGCAGGAATACTGCGGCCTGGCCACCTTTGACGGAAAAATCCATCAGACCACGCACCATGGGAAGGTCGCCAATACTTTTACCGACCAGGAATTGAGCCACCTTACAGGAACCTGGGGCATCGGTCATGTAAGCCTCTGGGAACGCCAGCCGGTCGTGTGGCAATCACGGGTGGGGGAGATTGCCGTAGCTTTCAGCGGCAATATCATCAACTCTACTGAACTGGTCGAGGAGATGAAAAGCCGCGGCCAGGCCTTCTTTAAAAGTTACAATGTAGAGGTGATCTCCAAGATCATCATTGAGGCCGGGGATATAGTATCCGGAATCTCAGCTCTCTCCCGGAAAATTCGGGGAGCGTACGCCTTGGTCGTGTTGACCAAAGAGGGAATTTACGCCACCCGTGATATCTATGGCTTTAGGCCGCTGATTCTGGGAAAAGACGACCGCCGGTATGCGGTAAGCTCGGAGTCTCGGGCGCTGCAAAACCTGGAGATGGATACGGTCCGGGATGTACGCCCCGGGGAAATCGTGTTGATCAATGAAAAGGGTTTTCAAACCCTAAAACAGCTCAATTCCCTCCGCAGGGCTCACTGTGCTTTTGAATGGGCTTATATTGCGAGTATCGATTCGATCATAGACGGCCTGCATGTACAGGAAGCCCGCAATAACCTGGGTCAAAGCTTGGCCCAGCGAGACAACGAGGAAGGGGGGCTGGATGCTGACATCGTCGCCCCCGTCCCCATGTCCGGGATCGGCCACGCTCTCGGATACCATAAGCGCTCCGGGATCAACTACCAGGAAGTGTTTCTTTACAATCGTTACGCCGACCGTAGTTACACCCAATCCACCCAGAACGCCCGGGAGAAAATGGCTAAACGAAAACTGTCCGTTTTGCACTATGCGGTTGATAACAAGCGGATTGTCCTTTGTGATGATTCTATCGTCCGGGGAACTCAGATCATGCATAAAGTGCGGGACCTCAAAAAAGCCGGGTCAAAAGAAGTCCATGTGCGGATCGCCTGCCCTCCCCTTATGTACCCCTGCGATTTCGGCATTTCCACCCGGTCCTATGAAGAACTGGCGGCACGGCATTATTTCAAGTCGGGGAATATAACGGATTTGAAAAAATTGAAAGAGCTGGAAAGTTGGATAGCCAACCAGATCGGTGCGGACTCGGTTAAATACAACAGTATAGACGACTTTGTGAAGGCCTTGAGTCTTCCCAAGAATGAACTGTGTCTGAAGTGCTGGGATGGCCTCCTGCCTACAGAAGAAAGTCCTTAAGCCGGATTACCTGGAGAAGTTATCTATAGCCTTTTCCCCCCGATTCGCCCCGCTGAAGTCTCACCCATCAACCCGGGGACGACCAGCCTTGTGAAGTTGTTGTAAGAATGAAAAAAATCAGGCCATCCGGGATAACTTCCCCGTAGGGAAAGAAATATCGACCCAGGCGCAATTTTTTTTTAAGATGAGCTAAAAAAAGACGATACTTTTTATAAGGGTCGAGAAAAATGCTTCAACGCCCAAGACCCTTTTATCATCCAAGCGGTGGGAGGAGGAATGATCCCCCTCCTCCCCTTAGCATCTCAACCTTCAACCCCTCGGGAGGTCAGTTGGAGCCTGGCCTCCCAAACATTCCCCATTAAAATCCCACCAACGAATTAAATGCCTAAAATTGAAAAAAGG
>CAZIDC010000181.1:0-6310 GCA_964537885.1 uncultured Syntrophaceae bacterium
CAACTGGTTCAAGAAGCAGGTGATGACCGTGCAGCACGGTCTCGGGAAGCGGGGATTCGTAAGCCCGAACACGGGCGAGCTCGTGGGGGGTCCCGAGACGCTTGCAGACGAAGAGCTGGCCAAGAATAGGGTAGACCTGGGCAAAGAACTCAGGGAGCACCCGTTGGATGACGGATACCACCGGGAGAGATCGCCCGACTTTTCCAAGATCACCGTTCCCCTGCTTTCCGCGGCCAACTGGGGGGGGCAGGGACTCCATCTCCGCGGCAACGTTGAAGGGTTCGTGCGGGCGGCCTCCAAGCAGAAGTGGCTGGAGGTTCACGGGCTGGAGCATTGGACGGAGTTTTATACCCGCTACGGGGTCACGCTCCAGAAGCGCTTCTTTGACCACTTTCTGAAAGGGATCGACAACGGTTGGCCGAGCCAGCCAAAGGTGCAGCTCCAGATCCGGAAAGTCAACGGCTTTGTGATGCGGGGAGAGAGTGAATGGCCGCTGGCCCGAACTCGTTGGACCCGACTCTACCTCAATCCCGCCGACCGCAGCCTCAGCCGGGAGCCGGGGAAGGACAAGGGCAGCGTCTCTTACGTGGCGCCGGGAGATGGCGTTACCTTTATGACTCCCCCGCTTGAACAGGAGATGGAAATCACCGGACCCGTGGCCAGCAGGCTTTTCATCTCCTCATCCACAACTGATGCGGACATCTTCCTGATCCTTCGCGTCTTCGCCCCTGACGGTAAGGAGGTAGTCTTCCAGGGCGCGCTGGATCCCCACACCCCCATCGGGCAGGGATGGCTCCGGGCTTCGCACCGCAAACTGGACCCCCGGCTTAGCACCGAATACCGCCCGTATCACACCCATGATGTGGTGGAATCGCTGACGCCTGGAGAGATCTACGAACTCGATGTAGAGATCTGGCCAACCTGCATCGTCGTGCCGGCCGGCTACCGGATCGCGCTTACCGTCCGGGGCAAGGATTACGAGTATTCCGGAGAAGGCGAACGGCTCACGACCTTCGTCAATGTGATGAAAGGCTGCGGGCCGTTTTTGCACAATGACCCGATAGACCGGCCTCCGGAGATATTCGGCGGGAAGGTCACCCTCTACGCCGGCGGCTACCAGGCGGCCTACCTGCTTCTGCCGGTCATTCCCCAAGGATAATCCACAACCTGCAGCGGTTAAGGGAAAGAAGGGAAAAGAGGTGAAGAATGAAAGTAACGGACCATGTTCATGCCATCAAAGTCCCTTTTGCGGTGCCCACCCGATTCGTTTATCTCTATTTAATTTACGGGAAGAAAATCTGTTTGGTTGACAGCGGGATCGCCTCAGTCAAAGAAAAGATTTTGGGTTATTTAAAAGAAACGGGGCGGGATCCGCAAGAGATCAATCTACTGGTGCAGACGCATTCTCATGCCGACCATATCGGTCTCAGTTCCGCAATCAAGAAGATTTCCGGGTGCAAGGTAGCCGCCCATAGCGCTGAAAAAAACTGGATCGAGGACATCGAAGAGCAGTACCGCCAGAGGCCGACGCCGACCTTCCGGTCTTACGTGCAGGATTCGACGAAGATTGATTGGGTGGTAAAGGATGGAGACGTCCTGGACTTGGGCGACGGAGGAAGTTTAAGGGTGGTTCATACCCCCGGCCATTCGACCGGTTCGATCTCTTTGGTTTATCCAACCGACGGGGCCCTTTTTTCAGGAGACGCCATTCCTTTGGCCGGCGGATTACCGATTTATTCGGATGTTTTTGTTACCGTCAAATCCGTAAGGAAATTGCAAGCGCTCAAAGGATTGAAAGCCCTGTTCTCCTCCTGGCATGATCCGATCCTGGGAGAGAAAGTTTACCAGACCATGGATGCGGCCTTAGCCTACATGCAAAAGGTTCATGAGATGGTACGCAACGAAAATGCGGGTGTTCTTTCCCTTGCTTCCAGGGAATTAACGATCCGGGTCCTGAAGGGGCTGGGGATCCCCGAAAATC
This sequence comes from uncultured Syntrophaceae bacterium, assembly GCA_964537885.1. GTDB lineage: Bacteria > Desulfobacterota > SM23-61 > SM23-61 > SM23-61 > CAZIDC01. The sequence goes on from CAZIDC010000181.1 coordinate 1,982, forward strand.
TCTTGAGCCCCATCGTGGTCACCACGATTGAGGCCCATCGACAGGCAAGCCAACACCCGGATCTTCTAACCGTATAACTCGCGAGCAGGAATAGGGGGCTCCGCTAAGACCTTGGCCAGGCTCACTACCTCCCCGGTTCGGGCCGACCGGTTGGCCGCCACGATCACGGCCAGAGCCCGCATGGCCTCCAGCCCGCCGGTTTCAGGGACCTTGCGGTTCCGGATGCAATCGGCAAATTCCTTTACTTCTTCGGTTAAAATCTCTCCGGGCTCTAAGTCAACCTTAATTTTTTGATCCTCTCCTTTGCGTTTCAGATAAAGCGCGGAGTTTCGGTCCGCATAATTCCAGCTATCTCCATATTGCCCGGGGGTTTCATCGGGTTTGCGAGCCGGAAGATCTACCGTTAAATAGAGATTCGCCTCCGTCCCATAAATATTACAATAATTCACCCAGGGGGTGATAAAGTTGGACCCAAGGTAGCCCAGAGCCCCGGACTCGAATTGCAGGATCGCCGTTCCCGCATCGATGATCTCGGTCTGGAGGCAGAGACGGTTGAAGAAGGCGGAAACCGATTGGACGGGGCCGAGAAGATACTGGAGGGTTTCTGCGGGATGAACTCCCAGGGTCATCATGGGACCTCCGGGGCACTCCTCCTCATACCAACGCCACATCTTGGGGGTTAAGCGAAACCCCCCATTATGGGAAAAGTTCGTTTCCACCGTGACGATCTTCCCCAAAGCCCCCGACTCCACCATCCCTTTGATCTTGCGATAGCCGGCCAGTCTTCTTTGATTGTGGGCCACACAGAGTACAATCCCGTTCTTCTGGCAGGCCTCGACCATTCGCTTGGCGTCGGGAACTTTATTGGCGATGGGCTTCTCCACCAGTACATGCTTTCCATGTTCAGCAGCCATTACCGTCATTTGGCTATGGGCGGAATTGGGGGTCGTCAGCAGGATTGCTTCTACGTCTTCCCGCCGCAGGACGTCTTCGTAAGAATTTTCCTGATCGCACTGGAAAGAAGCGACGAATTCATCCCGCTTGGCTTTGGTCCGGGTGTAACAGGTTACGATCTTGAAGGCTCCGCTTTTTTGCATTACCGTGGCCAGGGCTTTGCACCACATCCCGATGCCCACGATCGCTATGCGGACCGGGTTACCATCCATGGTTTACGCTCTCTTTCTTTCCCCCAACCCTCTCCCCGCCTGAGGCGGGGAGAGGGAATTTCTGGATGGGAACTACTTTGGATAGCGGATTTTCCTTCCGGTGGTTTTATCCAACGGGTGGACATCTTTCAAGAGCCTTTCATCGAAGCTCAGCCTGGTGAAAATATCCGGTTCCTTTTTACCCACAAACACCTGATTTTCCAGGCGGAAGCCCCCGATGCCCGGTTTCCCGGCATAGGGCTCGATGCTGAAGAGCATCCCCTCCTGCAGGGGCAAAATGGCATCGGGCGAAAGATTGGCTACCCACGGGGGTTCCCAGGGGTTTACCCCTGCCCCGTGTCCGCCCGACAAGCCATCGGAATTGGGGTTTCCTTTCGGGTGATTCAAATGCTTGCCAATATCCCCATTCGTCTTCCCCACCACCGCCTCGGAGCAGGCGTTGAAAAGGGTGTTGTACGATTCCTGGTGAAGTTCGATTTGCTCTTTGGTTGGCCGGACATCCCCGCAGACATAGGTCCGGGTGAAATCCCCCCAGTAGCCATTGAAGCAGGCTCCGATGTCGACGATCACCATGTCTCCTTCCCGGATGACCCGGTCGGAGGTGAATCTCCGATAGGGAGCCGTATAAGGGCCGGAACAGACGATATTGGCGCACTGGCTCCATTCGCTTCCCAGTTCGGTGAACTTCTGCCAGGCGATGGACAAAAGCTCACATTCCTTCACCCCCGGCTTGAGATTATCCAAAAAGGCCTGGAACCCGGCCTCGGTTATCATGTTGGCAATCTTTTGGCATTCCATCTCATCTTTGGTCTTGATCATCTTGGCCTGATTCAAGACCTCCCGGCCATCGATAAATTGCGCTTTGGGGAAGCACTTGGGCAACCACTGGGATAGTCCAAAGGTCCAGATATCAACGGCGATCTTTCCCTCGGCCAATTTCCCGACCTTGGCCTTCACCTCGTCCGCGAATTTCTTTGTGCCGCCTTCGGTGCGGATAAAGGGGCGGTCCATAATATTCTCCGGTTTGATCCAGGGCATGCGCGCTTTGGCATGGGTCATATCGTGGGTGCAAAGCAGCGGTTCCCCACCCCTGGGCAAAACCGCGCCGGCCATCCCGAGGAGGGCCACCGGGCCGAGGTGAGAGCGAAAGCCGGTGAGATACCGAACGTCCTCCAAAGCGAAGATAAATAAAAGATCGGCCCCCGCCTTCTTCATGGCATCCCGCGCCCGCTGTAAGCGCTCTTGCCGCATCCGGCCGAAGTCGATTCGTTCTTCCCAATCCACTCCCATAAATCCAAATTCCGACATTCTTTTCCTCCTTTTTCCCGGGCCTACCGGGGTTTGGTTGAATTCAGCAGGATGGTCACTTCTTCTCATCCCTTGCCGCCCATGACTTGGGAATAAATCTTTTTAAACTCTTCTTCGGTGACCAGCCGCTTGTTATCCTCTGAGATCTTCTTGATTTGATTCAACATGGCTGAAGCCTGCTCCTCCGGCGGCAAAGGGAGACCCGCTTCCCAAGCTTTGAGCATGATCGAGTAGCGCCCGCTTTTTTTCCCCAGCACCACGTCGATCGCTTTCCCCCCCACAATTTCGTAATTCAGGATCTCGCCGCGTCCATATCCCAGCTCGCTGCGTCGGTCCCACATCTGCCGGGTGGCAATTCCCACCTCCACCTGGGAGGTCAGAGGCCCGACAAAAGGCTTGTACCATTCGGCCCGGGAGAACTCTTTCACCATCGCGGAAAGCTGGCGGAAGCCTTGGGTCTTGACTCCGGTATCGACCTTCAGGTAAGCCTCGAGGCCCATGATAATTTCATCGAGGGAAGCATTGCCCCCCATTCCGTTGACGCAAGTATGCACGACTTCCGCGCCGGCAGTTACGCCGGCCAAAGTGGTGGCGGTGGAAAACCCCCAATTATTATGGCAGTGGATTTCTATGGGAATACTTACCCATTTTTTTACTTGCCCCACTAACCAGGCAAAGGCGGGAGGATAGGCTGACCCCCGTGTATCCACAATCGCAATTTGATCCGGCTTTCCCTCTTCAGCTACCGGGACAATGATATCCCGCAATAAATCAAGGCTGGCCCGGCTGCTTTCCATGAGGAAATAGGTAACTTTCAGGCCGTTCTCTTTGCCAAACTTTACCAATTTGATGATCTCTTCGGCGGCTTTGCCCCGGCTGCCCCAGATACCTTTAATGATATGATCCTGAGCCGTGATCTCCATAACGGCCCGTTTCACTTTGCTCTTGACCGCCAGCTCCATATCATCCCGGCGGGCCCGGGAGAAGCAGGCCACTTCAGAGTTTTTGATTTCTTTGGCCATGGTAGCGAGGGCATCGAAATCCTCCTCCGAGGTGGCGATCATTCCCCCCTCGATACGCTGGATGCCCGCCTCCTCCAGGGCATGGGCAATCTTCAATTTTTCCTCTTTGCGGAAGACGACGCCCGGCGTTTGTTCTCCATCCCTCAAAGTCACATCGTGGATCGTGACCTGGGCCGGAATCTTCCAGTGGGCCCGTACTTCCGGCTCGAAGCAATAGGGGCTCACCGACCATTTCCCTGGAACTTTCCAGGGCGTTTCACCCGTTCCTTGACTCATCTTTCTTCTCCTCTCTTTGTATTTCCTATTACACGGCTCGGCAATTTTATCACGCCATCGGGTTCTGAATGGCCAGATCACCTCCTTTAAAAAGATACCTAAAGGGTCTTATTGAGTTTCGCAAAAGTAATGGAACTTCATCCGGTCTATTATTCCCCCCTGCCCTCTCCCCCTGTTGGGGGAAGCTGTGAAAAAATTCAACTGACCGGAAAAATTAGCTTTTCCCGTTGTCCAGGGGTCGGAAAAATTCACGCCGCCAAAATCGGGGGGAAAGGAATGATCCCCAGCGGATATCCTACCCTCCGCGAAGGGACGTAGGCAACTTGGAACAAAGCCATGTAAATACATAGGGGTTGGCCTTCGGGCCTAACCGAAGTTGATTTCACCGCCGGCAACAAGGAAAACACCGCATCATTTTGGCAAGCGAATTTTTCCGACCCCTGGACATGAGTGAAGCCTTTCTTTCCCCCCTACCCCAATTTCTTCACATCTATTGAAAAAACCTTCGGCCGTTTCTGGCACGAATCACTGATGCTTTCTTTATTTTTACACGATGC
>CAZIDC010000182.1:0-6285 GCA_964537885.1 uncultured Syntrophaceae bacterium
TCGATGAGCACACAGCAACCCTGGAGCTGATCTTGCACCAAGTAGACATTGTTTCCATAAGAACCAACCCCTAATCGCTGTACTTTCAGGGTCTGTTTTTCCAACACAGTATTTTCCTTCATGCGCTCTTACCCGGGGGAAAAAATAACATTGGAGAAAGCCGGCCGGCCGCCATCAAGAATTGAGAAGACAAGCCCCACCCAAACTTACCGATACATTTATTATCCACAAAGTGCAGGATTTTTACAACTCAAAAGGCGAATGGGTCCACTTCTTGGGCCAATTTTCAAACGAAGGTTTAAAAAAAGCACGATATCTCCCGATCTCAATCTCTCCCGAATCTTTTTCCCCCTCAATTCCCCGCCCTCTCTCCGCCTGAGGCGGAAGAGGGGAAGGGTGAGGGGGCTTAACTTGATTTTTTCGCGGGGTAATTTCGGTATTGCCAGCGGATTTTGATCATCATCTTAAGCGCGTTGAGCATGATTTTGCGGTTGAAAGTCGATTCGCCGGCTTTTCGTTCTTCGAGAATATAAGGCACTTCCTTAATCCGGAATCCCCGTTTGTAGGTTTTGTATAAAACTTCCTCGACCACCGAAGGCCCGGTGGACAGGATCCGGTCGAGTTCGATGGCTTCCAGAACCTTCCGGCGAAAGACCCGGTAGCCGGATGTGCAGTCCCGCACCGGCAGGCCGAGGATGAGACGAATATAGGCGTTGGCGATCCGGGTGATCCATTTTCTCAGGAAGTGTCTCCCGCGCTCTCCGCCGCCCGCAACAAGGCGAGAGCCGATGAGCAGGTCGCATCCTTCCATATGACTGATGAAATAAGGAATGCAGGAAGGCGGATGGGAAAAATCAGCATCCATCTCGATGATAAAATCAACCCCTTGGGCCACGGCATATTGAAAACCCGCAATCCCCGCCGTCCCCCGCCCGCGTTCTGACCGGCGAAGAATCAGGCGGGCTCTCGGGTCTCCTTGACTTACCTTTTCAACAATAGCCGCGGTCCCATCCGGGGAATTGTCATCCACCACCACCGCCTCAATGTCCGGCCCCTGCTTGAGGATTTCCCGCAAAAGGCTGGCTATGTTCAGGGCCTCGTTATAGGTCGGCACCATGGCCATGGCTCTCATGGAGACTCGTCCGCCTGCCGGGTAATCTTCCCCAGAGACAGGTTTCCGGCAAAGACCAGCGCTATTCCCAGGGAAGTTTCCACTAAGAAAGTAAGGGCATGCAGGATAATGGCATACCCCAAAGCCGCTTCTTTATCGACCTGAAAGGACATCACTACGAGGAGAACCAGGTAATGAAAAGTTCCGATGGCCCCTGGAGAAGACGGGATGATCTTGCCGAAGGCGGCAAACACGATCACCATCACCGCGGCCTGAAAGGGAAGAAACAGGCCGCAGGCTATCATCACGAGGTAGGCCATAGCAAAGGCCGTTATCCACATCAAGAAAATTACCGCAGAAGCATAGAAGATGTAACGGCCGGTGACGACCCGCAATCCCTGAAAGATATTGTTTAATATCGCTTGGATCTTTTCTTGGAACCGGGAGGGAAGAAACCGCAAAAGTCTGCAGATCCAACCCAAAAATTGGGCTTCCCGACGCATCACGAGGGAGAGGATAACGATCACCCCCATAGCCGCCAGCCCCACCAACATCCCGCCGGTCCGGAGCCAGGGAGGGAGCGATACGGAAGGCAAAAGAAGCATAAGGAAGACCGTCAAAACCATGATATCCAGAAGGTGTTCAACGGCTACGGTGGAAAGGCAGAGGGTTTTGGGAAGCTTTTCCCGCTCACCTATTAAATAGCCCCGGGCCAGTTCCCCCATCTTAGCCGGGAACAGGTTGTTGATCATCAACCCGATGACCAAGACGGTGGTCGTGGAAACCACTCGAATGTTTTTCTTGGCCGGGAAGAGCAAATACCGCCAGGCGGTTCCTTTCAGGAAAAAGCAGATGAGCATTCCAGCAATGGCGGGAATAAAAAATAAAAAATGGACGGATTGCAGGGCCGTCCAGAGAGCGTGGAAATCAATTTTTCTAAACGAGAGGTAGACGGCGGCAGCACTGATCAATAATCCGATAAAAAATTGAAGATGGGTTCGCAGTTTAAGGTCCATCCGCTTTTAGGCCTTTCCTTTTCGCTGCTCCTTAGGCAGCAAGGCGCGGATCTTGGCCGCCACCAGCTCCACCTCAATGTCCTGCATACAATTGGGGGAAACCTGGCAGCTTCTCCGGTAACAGGGCGCGCAGCGAAGGGAAGAAATAATTTTTTTTCCCCGCCCGTAAAGCTCAATCTCCTGAGCGCAGGTCGGCCCGAAAAGGGCCACGACCTTTTTCTGCAAAGCAATGGCGATATGGAGAGCCGTGGTATCACCCGTCACCACAAGGTCGCAGAGGTTGACCAGGGCAGCAAATTGGCCCAAGGTATTCTCGCAGCCGGTGTCGATAACCGCCCCCCCGGCCTTGCGCAGAATTTGGGAATTGCGTTCTTTTTCCTTGGGCCCGCCCAGAAGGAGAAGGCGGGTGTGGGGTTCTTTTTTAAGCCGGTTAATGAGCTGGATGTATCCTTCCCTTGTCCAGGCTTTGTTGGCAAAAACATCCCCGGCTCCGGTGTTCAACCCGATGATTCTTTCCCCTTTCTTCAGGCCGATCCGCCTGGCCAGCTTTTCAGCCCAAGCGGTATCTTGCGGCCCTAAACCAAGGAGATATTCATCCTTCTGGTAATCCAGCTCGGCAACCTCGAAGATCAACTCCGGATAAGTTTTTTTGTTCCGGAAGAATTTCAGTTCATCGGAGAGGCCGAGAAAAAAAGCATACTTGCTGGCGGGATTGAGAGGACGGACATTCCCCTCCGGCCCAAGCCCAAAGCCTTTCTTTTTTTGCCCCCGGCATCTGGATACTAAAGCGGCCCCCCGCGGTTCTTTCTCCAGCCCGATGATCAGGTCAAAGGTTTCCACCTCTAACGGCAGGAGGGAGGGAAAAGCAAAAGGCAAAAGGCGGTCGATAAGGGGAGTATTTTGCAAAAGGGGGAACGCTTCTTGGTCCACCACCCAGGTAATATGGCTCTGAGGATAAGCCCGCTTTAATCCGGAGAGTAAAGGGGTGGTGCGCAGAACATCACCGATCGCCGCCAGTTTAACGATCAGGATGCGTTTGCCCATCGGGCGGTACTGCTCGCACCCCTCGCAGGTTCTTTTAAATTGACAGGGTCGGTCTCCGATAAAATAGCGGCAGTCCGGTTTCCAGGAAATCATAAAAATAATCCCGTTAGGCGTAAGGCGCGAGAGCGTTATTTTATCTCTTTTACGCCTTGCGCCCTCGCCCCTTACGGTATTTTATTTTTTCTTCTCCGGCACCCAGTCAAAATAGTGAAACTGCATGGTGAAAGTCCCCCGGCCCTGGCTCAGGGAGCGCAGGTCGGTGGAATAGCCGAACATCTCTTTCAAGGGAACGAAGGCTGCCACGACGCTGACTTTTCCTTTGGAAAGAACCTGCTCAATCCGCCCCTTGCGGGCGGACAAGTCACCTATGGCCTCACCCAGGAATTCTTCCGGCACAACGACTTCCGTTTTCATAATCGGTTCGAGCAAGACCGGATGGGCTTTTTGGCAACCCTCGCGAAAAGCCATGGCGGCAGCCACCTGAAAAGCTAAGGGGGTGCTATTGGCTTCGCGAACCGTTCCTCCCAGAAGGCTGACCTTCAGGTCAACCACGGGATATCCAGATACCACGCCGCTGCCGGTGGATTCTGTAACACCGGCTTCGATACTGGGGATGAATTCGGGAAGAATGGTTCCGTCGGCAGAGGCCTTGTCGAATTCCACCCCTGACCCCCTCGGCCGGGGCTCCAGCCGGAGGCGGACGTGCCCGAAATGGTCCACCCCTTCAATTTCCCTTTCGAACTTCCCTTCCGCTTCCACGGTCTGGGTGATGGTCTCCCGGTAAACGACCTGGGGCTTGCCGATGTTCACCGCAACGTTGAAATCTTCCAATAATCTCCTGACAACCACTTCCAGATGAAGCTCGCCCATGCCGGAAATGATGGTCTGCCCCGTGTCTTCATCGAATTTGACGCGAAAAGTCGGGTCTTCATCGGCGAGCTTCTGTAAGAAGAAATCCAGTTTCTCCTGGTCGGCCCGGGATTTGGGCTCGACCGCCATGGAGGTTACCGGCTCATAGAAATCAATTCGTTCCAGGGTGATCGGGTGCGACTCATCGCAGAGCGTATCTCCGGTAGTGGTTTCTTTTAAGCCGGCGGCGCCGACGATTTCCCCGGCTCGAACCTCCGGAATTCTTTCCTTCTTGTTGGCGTGCATGCGGAAGAGACGGGCTACTCTTTCCTTCTTCCCTTTGGTTGAGTTGTATACGTCCTGTTCGGCCCGCAGAACCCCGGAATAAACCCGGAGGTAGGTCAGCCTCCTTCCCTCATCGGTGATAATTTTAAAAGCGAGAGCGGCAAAAGGTTCTTGGTCCGAACTATGGCGAATTTCCGCTTTTCCAGTCTTGGGGTTGAATCCCGCAACCGGCGGGATGTCCACCGGGGCTGGAAGGTAGTCCACAATGGCTTCCAGGAGGGGCTGGATGCCCTTGTTGCGCAGGGCTGCTCCACAGAGCACCGGCACGAGTTCAAATTTGAGCGCAGCCCCTCTTAGAGCCGTCTTTATTTCCTCGACGGAAATTTCTTGCCCTCCGAGATACTTTTCCAGGAGAAGATCGCTCTGCTCAGCCAAGGTTTCCAGCAATAGGTCGCGGTATTGCCGGGCACCGGGAAGAAAGGGCTCCGGAATTTCCATTTCCTGAAAGGTTGCCCCGAGCGTTTCCTCATGCCAGATGACCGCTTTCATTCTGATCAAATCCAGGATTCCCCGGAAATTGTCCTCTACCCCCAGCGGTAGCTGGATGAGAAGGGGCCGGGCCCCGAGTTTCTCCTTCATCATTTCGACGGTTCCCAGAAAATTGGCTCCTACCCGGTCCATTTTATTGATGAAGGCGATTCGGGGGACCCGGTATTTATCCGCCTGGTGCCAGACAGTTTCCGATTGGGGTTCCACCCCGCTTACGGCGTCAAAAAGGGCAACCGCGCCATCTAAAACCCTAAGGCTTCTTTCTACCTCGATGGTGAAATCCACATGTCCGGGGGTGTCGATGAGGTGAATTTCATGCCCCTTCCAGGGACAGCTGGTCACGGCGGAAGTAATGGTAATGCCTCTTTCCTGCTCCTGGGGCATCCAATCCATGATAGCCTCTCCGTCATGGACTTCCCCCATCTTATGGGACCGGCCCGTATAATAGAGGATGCGTTCGGTAACCGTGGTCTTCCCGGCATCGATGTGGGCCATGATCCCGATATTGCGAATTCGATTTAATCTGCCTTTGGGCGCTGCCATTGGTTCCCTTATTCACCGCAGAGCACGCGGAGAACGCAGAAATAAAAAACCGTTCTATGCCACAGAGCCCACCGCGAGCACAGAGAAAGAAAATCAAATATACAAAAAACCAAATCGAAGTTTGTGTTTTAATCTGTAAAAATTTATTTATCTCTGTGGCTAAAAAATCTTAAAAATATTTTTCCCTCATCCGCCTCGAAAGTTCGGCCAGAAGGCCCATGGCCTTTTCCGCATCTTCCACGGACATCAGCCCCATCCCGCAACTGGTCGTAAGCAGGCTTCTTTCCCGCAAAATTTCGGCGTTGATTCCCTGGCCGCTCAGTTCGCGGACCCCTTTCAGTAGCTTTTCGCCGAGAGCCTCAACGGTTTCCTTCCCGGTGAACTCCAATGTAGGGACAATCCCCCAAGCCAGAACACCCTGGCGGGACAGAAAATCATTTAACGCCTCGGGGTAGAGGGAGAAGCGTTCAAAAAATCCCCAGGCATCAAAATTGATTATGTCCGCCTTGGTCTTCAAGAGTAAGGACCAATCGGTATTCCCGCAGCAGTGCACCCCTACCCAGACGCCCTGTCCTTGAAATTCTTCAATCATTTCATTCAAACGCCCGGCGATGGTTGAAGCATCCACGGTAAAAAAGGCCGAGCCATAGCCTGAGAGCCCTGGTTCATCGATAAAGATAATGACCTCTTCACAAATCTTTTTCATCCTCTGGATGATCCATCGGCCCCGCAACAATAAACCCTTCATCACGGCATCAAAGGCGACCTCATTGTGGATGAGGTCTTTCCCGTAATTGTCCTGGATCGACAAACCAAAGGTAATCGGGCCGACGATCTGTCCCTTGATAAATCGTAAGGGGACATGTTGATTTTCTTTAAGATATCGAA
>CAZIDC010000183.1:0-6198 GCA_964537885.1 uncultured Syntrophaceae bacterium
ATCCCGCCTATCTGCCGGGTACGGATCAAGAAAGAGGAGGAATTATCCGCCATGGAGCGAAGGTGCTGCATGCCATCTCGGAGGCGACCGTCCCGAAGTTGACGGTCTACATCCGCAAAGCCTACGGCGGAGGAAACCCGGCCATGTGCGGTGAGCCCCTGGGATCGGACTTGCTTTTGGCCTGGCCGACGGCGGAATTGGGGTTGATGAATGCGGACGGGGCGGTGAATATTATCTACCGCAATGAAATTACCGCGGCGAAAAATCCCGAAGAAGTTCGGGCCCGGAGGCTAACGGAGTACAAAGCGACTTTCGGCCGTTTCCCCTACCATGCGGCGCAAATGCGCTGGGTAGAGGAGATTATCGACCCGCGGGATACCCGCCCCCTGCTGATTCAGGCCCTTAAAACCTACCAGCATAAGACGGAAGAGAGGCCCTGGAAGAAACACGGGAATATTCCCCTTTAAATTAAAGGGTGAGGTTCAGCCTATGAAATTACAATTTATTATCTTTTTAGTCCTTTTCCTGACACTGTCACTCACACTCACACTCACACTTCTTTAAGGAAGGAGGTTCGGGAAATGAGAGATCGAAAAAGAATCTTTTGGCTGCTGGCTCTAACGATTTTTATTGTTTCCGAGCTGCTTTTTCCCTCAGGCGCAGCCGCGGCTAAGAAATACCTCTCCCTGGGCACGGGAAATCCGGGGGGCACTTATTATTTTATAGGGGCCGGGTTCGCCAGTATCTTCAACAAGCATGTGCCCGGAATACGGGTGATCGCCGAATCCACCGCAGCCGCCGAGGAAAATTTTAATTACATCTTGAGGAAAAAGATGGATCTGGGGATTGTGAGCTGCAATCCCATAAAAGCGGCGGCGGATAAAAACATGGGCTTTGGCAATATCCGTCTAATGGCCATGGGGCATACCAGCGATCAGCACTGGTTTGTCCGCAAGGCAACGCCCATTCAATCGATCGCTGATTTTAAAAGGCATAAAGTAACCGTTGGCCAGCCGGGGAGCGGGACGCTGATCATGGCCAGGTGGGTTCTGGAAGCCTGCGGCCTTACTCTTAATGATTTCAAGCCGGCCTATCTTTCCTTCACCGAAAGCGTGACCGGCATAAAAGATAACACGGTGGATGTCGGGTTGATTGCTGCTGGCTATCCGGTGGCGAGCCTTTTAGATTTAACGCGGCAGATCCCCTCGCGCCTGATTTCCTATACCCCCAAGGAATTGGATGCCGTTTTCGTCAAGATTCCTTACTTAGTGAAAGTTACCATCCCGGCCGGAACCTACACCGGCATTGCAACCGATACCCCGACGCACGGCAGTCCGGCTGCTTTGGCCTGCCGCGACGATTTGAGTGAAGATGTCGTCTATCAATTAATGAAGGCTCTTTACGAACATCCCAAGGAAAGGGACGCCATCCATCCCCAGGCCAGGCAATGGAGCCTGGAAACGGTTTTCCGGGGTGCTGATTTTGTAACCCGGTATTTTCCTTTTCATCCCGGGGCGGTGAAATATCTAAAAGAAAAGGGCCTTTGGAAAGGGAAGGATTAAGCGCTTCGAAGAACTTTTTTAGCCGGGCATCTTATCTTCTGGAGGTCAGGTTGGATGAAGGATGATAATGATATCGAGAAAAAATTGGAGGCTGCCTCCGCTGCTGTAACTGCCCAGGAAGAAGAAAAAAGTACGCGCCGGAATCTCAAGGGCCGTCCCGCCAAGGTCATCGCGGTCATCGCCGTCTGTTTTTCCCTCTTCCAGCTCATTACGGGTTACTATCCCCTCATCGCCATGTACCAGAGACTCATCCACGTGATCTTTGGCTTCAGCCTCATCTTCTTAATCTTTCCCCTTTCGGCCAAGCAGAGAAAAGATCGCCTGAGCTGGGACGGATATCTCCTTGTGGGCCTCCTTCTCTATATCAGCTATTACGTAGTGACTCACTTTATCGCCCGGGCTGATCAGGTTGGTCTCGAACCCCCTTTATATGAGCTGGTTCTCGGAGGAATCCTGATCTTATTAACCTTAGAGGCGAGCCGCCGGACCACCGGGTGGTCTCTGGCCATTTTTTGTGTTGGCTCTCTTATCTATGCCCTTTTCGGAGAGTGGCTTCCGGATGTACTGGGTCATCCCAATTATTCTATTGAACGCATCGTCAGCGGCTTGTTTATGACGACGGAAGGAATCTATGGGTCCTTAACCGGAATCGCCGCCACTTTTATCTTTCTCTTTGTTCTTTTCGGAACCTTCATGCAGGAATCCGGTGCCGGCTCTTTTTTCTTCGGCTTGGCCTCGAGCCTCTTTGGCCATGTTCGTGGAGGCCCGGCCAAAATCGCGGTCGTAGCCAGCTCCCTGTTTGGGATGATTTCCGGCAGCGCCATGGCCAATGTTTCGGCCGTGGGGCAGATCACCATCCCGATGATGAAACGAGCCGGGTACAAACCCCATTTTGCCGCGGCAGTGGAGTCTGCTTCCGGGGTTGGCGGCCAGTTCATGCCCCCAGTCATGGGCGGGTCCGTCTTCCTCATGATGGAAATTCTCGGGGTTTCCTATTATGCCATCTGCAAAGCCGCTGTCCTTTCGGCCATTCTCTATTACGTGGCCATTTTCTTCATTGTTGATTTTGAAGCCGTGAAATATAACCTCAAGGGTCAGCCCAAATCCGAATGTCCAAAATTTAAGGAAGTATTTAAACAGGGCTTCCATTTCATTATTCCCCCGGCGGTTCTGGTCTATCTTCTCATGTATTCCCACGTCACCGAAAGCCGGGCAGCCTTCTGGGCTATTCTTTCCGTTCCTCTCGCTTCCTTTCTCCGGAAATCAACCCGCATGAGCATGAAACAAATCCTGCGGGCTCTGGAACGAGGGGCTATGGGGTTTTTGCCCATTGCGGGGGTCGTCGTGGCCTGTAACATCCTGGTGGGAATGATCACCTTGACCGGTTTGGGATTACAGATCTCTTCGATTCTCATCGAACTTTCCGGCAATTCACTTTTTTGGCTCTTGTTCCTGACCATGATCGCCTCCCTGATCCTGGGCCTGGGTCTTCCCATCATCGTATCCTATTTAGTCCTGGCCGTTCTCGTCGCCCCCGCCTTGACCCAAATGGGGGTGGATCCCCTTGCGGCCCATTTATTTATTTTCTTTTTTGCTCTGGTCTCCGATCTTACCCCGCCGGTGGCCCCCGGAGCCTTCGTGGCCGCCGGGATCGCCGGTGCCGATATGATGCGCACGGCCTGGATGGCTTGCCGGCTGGGATTGGTCGTTTACATTCTTCCTTACATGTTTGTTTACAATAATGCCCTGATCCTGAAGGGAGAACTGCGGGATATCCTCCCCTCGGCCATCACGGCCTTTATCGGTGTCTATGCCTTGGCCTGCGGGATCCAAGGCTACATGCTTCGTCCAACGCGAATCCATGAACGAATCCTATTGTTCGTCGCCGCTCTGGCCCTGATTAAACCCGGTTGGATGTCTGACCTTGTGGGTTTAGCCATCTTGGTGGGCCTTTTATTCCTGCAGAAGCCTACATTCCTCATGGATTTGATCAAACGCTTTAAAAGTCCTGCTCCGGAAATGAAGAGCGGTCTCTGAAGGAGGGGAGGACTCATTCGCTCCCCTTTCGATTTTTTTGAGGTAATTGTATCGGGATTCCCTTTTTTCAACTTTAGGGACTTAACTGGAAATCTTTATCTGCGAGGATCTGCGCCAATCTGCGTCCTAATAAATTTTTCGCTGGTCCCCAATTTTTTTTGGGTTCCTTGGGTTGAATTTTTCGGGAAAGGAGGGCATTGAAAATCATGAAAAAGGAAGGAGGTCAGAAAATGAGAATGGTCAGAATCGGATTGTTCATGGGATTGATCGGGGGTTTAGGAATCTTCTTGGGTTTCCCCGCCCTGGGACAGCCCCCGGAAAACTGGACCGCGGGGATCGCGTATGAAGTCGTCCCGACCGCCAAGATTACCAAAGTTAGCTTTTATATGGGCAAGACGGAGTCCGGCCCATTGTTATTCTACGAAGTCGGAATCCAGAATGGATCGGAGAAGGCGACCCGTTTTAAACTAACAATTTTCCCCCTGGAAGGGGATCCTGTATCCGGATATTATCCCGCCACGAAAAGGAAGGGGAAACCCCTGGCTTTGGAACCCAAGGAGGAAATGATTTTGAAATGGCCTGTTTTCATCAAGGAGATGCCCAAAGGATTCGCGCTGGTCGTAAAGGAGGTAGAAGAGTAAAACCATTTTCTTTTAACCTTTCCATAAAGGGGGTACCCATGATTCGATCGCATCTTTTTAGATTGAGTATTGCTTTGATGATGACAAGTTTTCTTTTAGGGCTGCCGACGGAGGGAGCGACAGCTCCGAGAAAATATTTATCCTTGGGGACCGGCAATCCTTCGGGCACCTTTTATTTCATCGGAGCCGGGTTTGCCAACCTTTTCAACAGATACGTACCCGAAGTCCGGGTGATTGCCGAATCGACCGCCGCCTCCGAAGAAAATTTTAATTACCTCATAAGAAAAAAGATGGATATGGGGTTGATCTCCATCCACGTCATCGAGCCGGCTCTCGCGAAAAAGATAGACATAAGCGGGGTGCGCTTAATCGCCCTCGGGCACACCAGCGACCGGCATTGGATTGTGCGCAAGGAATCCCCGGTCAAAAGTATCTCGGATTTCAAAGGCAAAAGGGTTGCCGTGGGATCTCCCGGAAGCGGAACTTTGGTTTCCTCCAAGGTGGAACTGAGCGCCGCCGGCAAGCTTAGCCTGGAGGACATTAAACCTGCTTATCTTTCCTTCAGTGAATCGGTCACGGCCATAAAAGACGGGACCGTGGACGTCGGAGTCATTTCCGCGGGCTACCCCGTAGCCAGTCTTTTAGACTTGGCCCGGCAGGTCCCCCTCCGTTTGATTCCTTACAGCGAACAAGAACTAAAAGCCTTAATGGACAGCCACCCCTATTTTGTAAAGGTCGTCATCCCGGCGGGAACTTATCAGGGGATTGACACGAACACCTTAACCCGGGGCATTGTCACTGCGATATTCTGCCGCCAGGAACTGAGTGAAGACATCGTCTACAAGATGATGAAAGCGCTGTATGACCATTCTAAAGAAAAGGATGCCATCCATCCCCAGGCCAGGCAGTGGAACGTGGAGAATATGTACCGGGGCGCTGATTACACCAACAAGTACATTCCCTTCCATTCCGGAGCCATAAAGTACCTCAAGGAGAAGGGAATCTGGAAAGAGAAAAAATGAAGGAGCAGGGGCATAGGATTATGAAATCATTTACGAAAAAGGCCAAAGGAGAGGATCATGTCCTGGGAGACCATTGGGCTTGAAAAAAAAGAAAATATTGGAGTTCTGACCCTCAATCGACCGGAGCGGATGAATGCCTTCAACGAAAAAATGGAGGCGGAAGTGGTCCAGGCGCTCCAAGAAGCGGACCAGGATGAAGAAGTTCGGGTTCTGGTGGTTACGGGCGCTGGAAAAGCTTTTTGTGCCGGGGCGGATATGGGGAGAATGTCCGGGGAGGAGAGGCGGCCGAAGGGCGCCGAGGAGTTTCGCCGCGGATTCCGCAATATTCAGGGGATCATCCTCGGCCTCCAGAGGCTGGAGAAGCCCACCATAGCAATGATCAACGGGGCGGCCGTAGGCGGAGGCTTTGACCTGGCTTGCGCCTGCGATCTCCGGACAGGTTCGGAGAATACCCGTTTCATGGTGGCCTTTACGCGAATTGGCCTCTTCCCGGGCTGGGGGGGGACCTGGCTTTATCCCCGGATCATCGGGATCCCCAAGGCCGCCGAGATGCTGTTCACCGGAGACTTCCTGGAAGCGAAAGATGCGGAGCGGCTTGGCTTGCTGAACAAGCTGGTCCCCGCTGCCGACCTGGAGAAGGAAACGATGAACCTCGCCGGGCGAATCGCCAACGGTCCGCCCATCGCCATCCGCCTGGCCAAAATGCAGTTGTATAAGGGGCTGGAAATGGACTTGGAAACGGCCATGAAGGTGGCTGCGGCTTGCGAAACCATCACCTTGACTTCCGAAGACCACAGGGAAGGCGTGAAGGCCTTCCAGGAAAAGAGGAAACCTCAATATAAGGGAAGATGATCTTACCGGGTCCATCCCCGAGTGAAAAATAAAAGGGGAAAAGTCAGATATGAATCTCAAGCCGGAAGACATTTTTGATCTTCT
>CAZIDC010000184.1:0-1162 GCA_964537885.1 uncultured Syntrophaceae bacterium
GTTCGGGCTGCTGTACAATATTATAATGATAAGGGAGGGATTAACGGTAAAAAGATACAGCTATTCCAATACGATTATGGATATAAAGTTCCGGAAGCCATCACGACCTATAAAAGATTCAAGGATGTCGATAAGGTAGTCATGATTTTGGGATGGGGAACAGGTGATACGGAAGCCCTTGCCCCCACGATCAATGCTGATAAAATCCCCTATCTCTCCAGTTCCTTTTCAGCCCATTTAACGGATCCCAAAAAGGACCCTTACAACTTCGTTTATGGAACGGATTATTCAACCAATGCCAGGGGAGCGATTACCTATTGGTTTGAAGAGGTCTGGAAGAAAGATCCAAAGTGGAAGGCCCTCAGAGAAAAAGGCGCTAAACCCAAATTGGTCTGCTTTATGGCTACTGCCTCACCTTATGCTACCGCCCCTATCAAAGCTATTAAGGACCAGGCAACCCTTCTTGGTTTTGAGATCGGTCCCGACCAGGATGTGGCTTTATCAGCACTGGATACAAAGAGCCAGGTTCTAAGAGCCAAAGATTTCGGCGCCAATCTCGGCTGGCATGGCAACACCACCATGTCCGTATCGGCCACCCTCAAAGATGCCTATGCCTTGGGACTTGGAGCGGATCATATAATCAACAACTGGGGATTCGATGAAAATCTTCCGAGATTGGCCGGCCCTGCGGCAGAAGGTGCAATGGGACTAATCGCCTGTGCCCTTTTCCATGATGAATATCCGGCAAAGAAAATTGTTCATGAATACGCCTTAAAACTCGACTCGAATACCCCCCTGGATAAACGGCATATTCGAGAAGTTCAGGGTTGGGTAAAAGTGACCTTGGCTGTGGATGCCATGAAAATGGCAGCTAAGGCAGGAAAACTGAATGGTCCAGGAATCAAAGAGGCTTTCGAATCCTATAAAAATTGGCCAGGACTGAAGGAATTCGGTGGTCAATTGGTGACCATCACCCCAACTGACCATCGCTACAGTTCAATCGTCAGGGTTGGAAGGGTCATTAAAGGAAAACCTCAGACAGTTGCTGAAATTGACATGAAGGCCAAATTTCCGGATAAGTGGGCTTCCTGGCTGGGATGGTAATCGATTGCGGAATGCGGAATTTAGATTTCAGGGTTAGGGGAAAAAGTGAGTAGGGAGT
>CAZIDC010000184.1:1262-6157 GCA_964537885.1 uncultured Syntrophaceae bacterium
TTTGCTCCGAGCTAAACGGAGGACGTGTTGGAAGCCAATGGCAGCATCCTCAAGTTGAACAATGTCGAGGTTATGTACCACGAAGTTATTCTGGTGCTGAAAGGGGTCTCCATTGAAGTGCCTCAAGGAGGGATTATTGCCCTGCTTGGGGCCAATGGGGCCGGGAAATCGACCACCTTAAAGTCGATTTCGGGACTGCTTAAGCATGAGGATGGTGAAGTGACCGATGGAAGCATTGAGTTCATGGGCGAGAAAATTCACCATCTTTATGCTGAGGAGATCGCTAAAAGGGGAATCTTCCAGATCATCGAAGGAAGAAGAGTCTTTGAGCACCTTACGGTAGAAGAAAACCTCCGGGTTGGGGCTCACCTCAGGGGGGGTGGTTCGGCCTTTAAAGAGAGGTTGGAGATGGTCTATCGCTACTTCCCCAGGTTGCTGGAACGGCGGAATATCCTGGCCGGTTTCATCAGCGGTGGAGAGCAGCAGATGGTGGTCATCGGCCGGGCGCTCATGGCCCAGCCCAAACTGATGCTGCTCGACGAGCCTTCCATGGGCCTCGCTCCTCTTCTCATCAAGGAGATCTTTGAGATCATCACCCAGTTGCACAGGAAAGAGAAGATTTCCCTTCTTCTGGTAGAGCAGAATGTGAAATTGGCTCTCACTGTGGCGCCCTATGCCTATGTTTTGGAAAACGGCCGGCTCGTGATGCACGATACCTCGGAGCGATTGAAAGAGAATCCGGACATCAGAGATTTCTATCTTGGGTTATCAGATATTGGCGAGCGAAAGAGTTTCCGCCAGATAAAGCACTATAAAAGAAGAAAAAGGTGGCTAACCTAAAACCTTGGGAAGGAAATTATTCAAAGAAGGGCGGCCCAAGAAAAAATCATTGACAATATTTTTTCGCCTGTGTTAGGCATTAGGTCCAGTAAATTTTATTGAAGGGAGAAAATAACGGTGTTTCCCATTGTCGAGGCCAGGCCCCTGGCGGCGGCAGTAAAGCTGCTCAAAATCGCCGCTCCGGAGATTGCCAAAAAAAGAAGGCCCGGCCAGTTCGTCGTTCTGCGCATCAACGAGGAGGGTGAGCGGATTCCCTTAACCATTGCCGATGCCGACCCGGAGGCAGGAATCATCACCCTCATTTTCCAGGAAGTGGGCAAATCCACGGCCCAGCTCGGCGGGCTCAAAACAGGGGATTCCATCTCCGATTTGATCGGGCCGCTGGGGGTTCCCACCCATATTGAAAAATTCGGCACCGTCGTCTGCATCGGGGGAGGCATCGGCATCGCCCCGGTCTATCCCATCGCCAAAGGCATGCGGGAAGCCGGAAACAATGTAATTTCAATCATCGGCGCCCGCAACAAGGAACTTCTGATCCTCGAAGAAGAAATGGCCAGGGTGTCTCATGCCCTCAAAGTCTCCACCGATGACGGAAGCTACGGTTATCATGGTTTTGTAAGCGATATCCTCCAGGATGTCATCGACGCGGGCACGACCATCAACCTGGCCGTGGCCATCGGCCCTGTCCCCATGATGCGGGTGGTGTGCAACGTCACCCGTAACCGCAACATCAAGACCGTCGTCAGCTTGAACCCGATTATGGTCGATGCCACAGGGATGTGCGGGGCCTGCCGGGTCACGGTGGGAGGAAGAACCCGGTTTGTTTGCGTGGACGGGCCGGAGTTTGACGGGCACGAGGTCAATTTTGCCGAGTTGGTCAAGCGCCAGCGGGCGTATCTGAATGAGGAGAAAAAAGCCTTCGAATCATTTTTACATCCGGGTGGAGCTTGTTCGGGAGGTAAGAGCTGATGGCCGAGGAAATAGAGAAAAAGAAAAGAGTCCAGATTCCCCGGAATAAAATGCCCGAGCAAGACCCCAAGGTGCGAGCCAGAAATTTCGACGAGGTTCCTTTTGGGTATTCCCCGGAGGTGGCCAAAATCGAAGCCAGCCGCTGCCTGCAGTGCAAGAAGCCAACCTGCGTGGGGGGGTGCCCGGTTTCCATCGACATCCCATCCTTCATCAAGCTTATCCTGCAAGAAGATTTCCTCGGCGCGGCCCGCAAGATCAAGGAGATGAACAGCCTTCCGGCGGTTTGCGGCCGGGTTTGCCCCCAGGAGGATCAATGCGAAAAGGTCTGCATCCTGGGCAAGAAGTGGGAGCCTGTGGCCATCGGCCGATTAGAGCGTTTCGCTTCTGATTACGAGCATGCTCAGGGGGAATTTATTATGCCCCCGATGGCAGCCCCGACCGGCAAGAAGGTGGCTGTTGTGGGCTCGGGCCCGGCTGGGTTGACTCTCGCTGGAGATCTGATCAAGAAAGGCCACGGAGTGACCATCTTCGAAGCTTTGCATAAGGCCGGGGGAGTGCTGGTTTATGGCATTCCCGAATTCCGCCTTCCCAAAGCGATTGTCCAGGCGGAAGTTAATTATCTACAGAAGATTGGGGTGGAAATAAAGACCAATATGGTCGTCGGGAAGATTTATACCGTAGATGAGCTGATGGCTAACGGCTATGACGCAGTTTTCCTCGGGACCGGCGCAGGCCTCCCCACCTTTATGAATATCCCTGGCGAAAATTTTAACGGGGTTTATTCGGCCAACGAATACCTCACCCGCTCCAATTTGATGAAAGCGTACCTTTTCCCCAAATACGATACTCCGATCGCCAAAGGAAAGAAGGCGGCCGTTCTGGGCGGGGGCAATGTAGCCATGGACTCGGCGCGTACGGCCCTTCGCCTGGGAGCGGACGAAGTCTATATCGTTTACCGGCGTTCCATGAAAGAACTTCCGGCCCGAATCGAAGAAGTTCACCATGCCGAGCAGGAAGGAATCCAGTTTCATCTCTTGACCCTTCCCGTCGAAATCCTGGGGAATGAAGAAGGCTGGGTCCGCGGGATGATATGCCAGCGGATGGAATTGGGCGAACCGGATCAATCCGGACGGCGCCGGCCCATCCCCGTTCCCGGTTCAGAATTCACCTTAGAGGTGGACATGGTGGTCGTGGCCATCGGCACGGGGGCCAATCCCTTGGTCCCGTCGACCACTCCGGACCTGCAGGTCAACAAATGGGGATACATCGTCGCCGATCCCGAAACCGGGGCTACGAGCAAGAAAGGGGTGTACGCCGGAGGGGATATTGTTACCGGGTCAGCCACGGTCATTTTGGCTATGGGCGCCGGCCGCAAGGCGGCGGAAGCGATTCATAAATATTTAATGGGGTAGGATTTCCTTTCAGGACGCTAAGTCGATGAATTGGGCGGCAACCAGAAAGGTCCCGTTTTGCCAATCTCCTTAAGCGTTCCCACCCTTTCCTTGCGGTATTCCTCGCTGTGCGAGAAAAAATCCGGATCGAGGCGCCGGCGGAATAATTCCCCCGAAAATATCTTTACCAAATCATCGAGCGAAATCATTCCCTCTTCCTTGCGTCCATCGAAATGGGCCCACTGACGAATGTGCTCTTCCGACCGGAAGAAGTTCATCGTGCTTCAGGAATAAGGGAGGCTATCATACCATTGCCACATGGGAACAGCCACATAACCCGTCACCCCTTCGGGCTCAACTCGAAGGAGGACCCCATCCTTAATATCCACCCGGATCGGCAACCCGCAATCCAGACAGGGGGCATCGATTTGAACCGTTTTCCCCGGAAAAAGCCAGCAGACTGCCAGCGATTCAAAAGCTCACTGGCCAAACCACTTCTGCTGGCCTTCAATGGTGAGCCGGTATTGAGTAGGAAGATTATTGAACGGGGCAAAGGAGACGATATAGTCCGTCCCCGGGAAAAGCCAGGCGGGTATCCGTCTACTCATGAGCTCATGGAGGGTTTTCCGCCCGTCTTCCGGCGAAGCCCTCAGCTCCGCAGCGATCTCAGTATAGTGCGGCGCTTGCCCGGTTTCTATCATACGCTTTAGAATAAAATGAAAGGTTTTGTCAAGAATAGCGGGTTCACTCATGAAAGGCCTCCTTTCTTTCTTCTTTCCGTGTGATTTGCCGATCCCCTTTCTTTGCTTCGGTCTGCAGGCGACGCCGCTCTTCTCCCGCCCGGGCGAGCGCTTCACGGTTACTGTCGTCGACTCGCATGAAAGCAGGGCGCCACTCGTCATTGGACCAGCGGAACGGCGTCTGAACCGTGGTGCGGGCCATCCAGGCCTTCTCCAAAAGATCAAGGGCGGTCCCCACGATCGAGCGCTGCATCTTGGCGTCCCAGGGCTTTCCGCAGGGGTTTCCCAGGGGAAAGTCGGTGAACACAAAGCGGGCGACGCCGCATTCCTCGACGATGTCGCGGGCTGATCCCATTAATACCGTAGGCACTCCGTTCTCTTCGAGGTGCCGGGCGACCAGACTCACGGTCTGGTGGCAGACCGGTCAGAGTGCCGAGAGGAGCATGGCGTCGACGCCATCCTCACGGCACCACTCCAGGATCTTCGGGGCGTCGCGCATCGATGTTTTGCCCTGGCTGTACTCGGTGGCGACCCCATAGAAGCGGGGCGACACCGATCTGATGCGGCCGCCGGAAGCGTATTCGGCTAAACGGGTTAACGGCAGGAAACTTTCGACATCATCCGTGTGGGTTGCGACTTTGTCCCAGGCCAGGTCGGCAGTGAACATGCGCGTCGGGGCCGGGTTTGCCGCCATCGCGTACAACTCCCTGGTCTTCCGCCGCCCCTGTCCTTCAGCTTGGGCGTCCATTTTGCCTGCGGTGGTCACCAGCCCCACCCGGCACTCGGAGAGCGGCTTCTTAAGGGGAGTGAAGGGGGCGTCGTCGTGGCAGGCCCAGGAATACGGCTGGGAGTAACCCTGAGCGGCGTAATACTCCCGGCTGCGATCGATGTAGCTCACGAAGGACCGGTATGGCCGGCGTTGATTCATGGAGTACCTCCTTTACTTGAATATTTC
>CAZIDC010000185.1:0-1934 GCA_964537885.1 uncultured Syntrophaceae bacterium
CGCTTTTCCCCCATTTGAAAAAGGGGGATCAAGGTGGATTTAATGAGCCGGGACTTAGCTTCCGATTTAAGAAGTCGTTTAGAAGGGAACGTACTCTCCGATGATTTGAGCCGGGCCATTTACAGCAGTGCGGCCTGTATCTATTCTCTTCGTCCTTTGTTGATTGTGCAGCCCCGGCATCGGCAAGATGTCGTTGAATGCGTCCGTTTTGCCGCAGCTCGGGGGATTCCACTCACCGCCCGGGGAGGAGGTACGGGCCGGGCCGGCCAGGGGATCGGGGAAGGAATTATCCTGGATTTCGTCCGCTATATGAATAAAATCGTGGAAATTGATCCGGAGAAGAAATGGGTTCGGGTGCAGCCTGGACTCATTCTGGGAAAATTGAATGAAGCCTTAAAGCCCCTGGGGAAATTTTTCCCCATCGATCCTTCTACCGCGGATTATTGCGCCCTCGGGGGGATGATCGCCAATAATTCCAGCGGCCCCCACGCGGTTAAGTATGGGGCCACGCGGGATTATGTCGAGGCTCTGGAGGTGGTTCTGGCCAACGGGGAAGTCATCAGGACCCAACCGCGCTCCCTGGCCGAAATCGAAGCGCTTCCGGGCCGCGAAGGATTGGAAAAGAAAATCTACGGCGGCGTGTTGGACATTTTAAAACGGTACCGGGGTCCTCTTCAGGATGAACGCCCCCAGACCACTAAAAACTCCTGCGGCTATGACCTCTGGCAGGTGCAGAAGGACCATTCCTTAGACCTGACCCCTCTTTTTGTTGGATCGGAGGGAACTCTGGGAGTTTTCACGGAAGCCCGGCTTCGCTTGGTAGATCTTCCGGGGAAAACCCATTCAGCCCTGATTTATTTCAACACCCTGGAAACGGTGGGTCAGGCCACGGTAGAGATTCTGAAATTCTCCCCCACCATGCTGGAGATCATGGAAAAGCAAATCCTCGACCTGGCCCGGGCCAAGTATAAAGAAATGAAACCTTATCTGCCGGAAGGGGTTGAAGCCACTCTCTTCGTTGAGTTCGAGGGAAGCTCGGAAGAAGAACTGCGGGAGAAGATGAGGGAGGTAGAACAGCGGGTGGTGAATGAAGAAAAACTGGCCATCTCCCTCAAGGCCGCCCAGGACGCCAAAGATAAAGAGATGCTCACCAAAGTGCGGAGCGTTTCGGGCCCCATCCTGAACAAAGTCAAAGGGCCGAAGAAGCCCATTGCCTTTATCGAAGATGCCGCGGTTCACCCCAGCCGGATGGGAGAGTATATTGCCGGACTGCGGGAGATCCTCAAGCGGAATGGGGCCGAAGCCAGTATCTACGGCCATGCCGGAGATGGGAATCTTCACGTCATGGTCTTCCTAGATTTAAAAAAAGACGAAGACGTGGTTAGGATGGTCAAGATCAGCCAGGAGAGCTGTGAATTGGTGCTCCGCCTCAAAGGGACCGTCAGCGCCGAACATGGGGACGGGCTTCTGCGAACGGCTTACGTGCCTAAGCAATACCCCAAGCTCTACCCGGCCTTTGAGGAATTGAAAAAGCTCTTCGATCCTCAAGCAATTTTAAATCCGGGAAGGATCGTAGGGAAAGATCCCAACCTCCTCGGCAAGAACCTGAAATACGGAAGTAATTATCACCACGTGCCCACCGGCAGCGCCTTTGACGGGGAGGCCCTGAGCGCCGAAGTGGAGGCCTGCCATGGCTGCGGGAAGTGCCGCTCTTACTGTCCGGTCGCCATGGAGACTCAGGATGAATCTTCCCTTGGCCGGGCCAAGGCCAACCTGCTGCGGGAGCTGATCTCCGGAACCCTTGATCCCAAGACCTTTTTGGATTCCCCGGAATTGAAAAAGGTGATGGACGGATGCGTGAACTGTAAACGGTGCCTCACGGAATGCCCGACCGGGGTGGACATTCCCTGGGTAGCCATGAAGGCCCGCGCCCA
>CAZIDC010000185.1:2034-6115 GCA_964537885.1 uncultured Syntrophaceae bacterium
TGCTGCGGGATCGCCCGAATTTCCGCGGGCGGTTTGGACTCGGCTCTCAAGGGAGTTGAAAATAACCTGGAGAAGATTTCCGCCTTAGTGGGCAAGGGAACTCCCATCATCTTCAGCGAACCCAGTTGCGCGTTGGCGGTTAAACAGGAATATCCCCGAATCGTTGGCTCGGAAAAGGCCGCCCAGGCCGCTGCCGGATGCTTCGAGATCCATGGATTCCTGTTTAAATTAAAACAGGAAGGAAAGCTCAACACGAATTTCGGGGAGATTCCCCTGCGGGTGGGATACCATAATCCCTGTCATCTCCGGGCCCTGGGCATTGTCAGGGAGCCGGTCGAGCTTTTAAAGATGATTCCCGGGCTTCAGGTTCAGTCTTTCGGGGACCGCTGCTGCGGTCTGGCCGGCACCTTTGGCTTGAAGAAGGAGAACTACGAGCTCTCCATGGAAATCGGAGAGCATCTGTTTGAGGAAATGCGGCAAAGCGGCGTCGATCAAGTAGTCACCAGCTGCGCTTCCTGTGCCATGCAGATTGCCCAGGGCACGGGGCTGAAGGTCGTTCATCCTGTTACCCTTCTGGCTGAGGCTTACCAAAAAAAGAACACGAGTTCTGTTTCAGGGAAACCATGAAAGAAAGAAGGAAACCAAGGACATGACTTATCCCGAGGAACCCCCCTCCTCTGATTTTATTCGGACGATCGTCGAGGAGGACTTGCGGACCAATAAAAATGAAGGGCGCGTAGCCACTCGCTTTCCACCGGAGCCGAACGGGTATCTCCATATCGGACATGCCAAATCCGTCTGTCTCAATTTTGGCATCGCCGCCCAGTATGGGGGCACCTGCAATTTGCGGCTCGACGACACCGATCCCAGCGGTGAGGGCGCCGAGTTTGTGGAGTCGATAATAAAAGACGTTCGCTGGCTTGGATTTGATTGGGGGAATCGGCTGTTCTATGCTTCTGACTACTTTGATCAACTCTACCAGTATGCGGTGCAACTGATCAAAGACGGCAAAGCGTATGTTTGCAGCCTGAGTGCGGATGAAATCAGAAAGTTCCGGGGCACTTTTACGGAACCGGGGAAGGAAAGCCCATACCGTACCCGTCCGGTCGAAGAAAGCTTAGACCTGTTCGAACGCATGCGGGCCGGAGAATTTGAGGACGGGGCCCACGTCCTTCGGGCCAAAATCGACATGGCTTCTCCCAATGTGGTCATGCGGGACCCCGTGCTCTACCGGATCAAAAAGGCAGCGCATTACCGAACCGGCGACAAGTGGTGCATCTATCCCATGTACGACTTTGCCCACTGCCTTTCGGATTCCATTGAAGGGATCACCCATTCCCTTTGTACGCTGGAGTTCGAAAATAATCGGGCCTTGTACGATTGGATATTGGATGAATTAAAGGTCGACCGTCATCCCCAGCAAATCGAGTTTGCGCGGCTCAACCTCAGCTATACCATTCTCAGCAAGCGCAAACTTGTGGAATTGGTGGAGCGCGGGTTGGTCTCCGGCTGGGACGACCCCCGGATGCCCACCCTGGCCGGGATGCGGCGGCGCGGCTTTCCCCCCGGTGCCATCCGCAATTTTTGCGAGCGCATCGGGATGGCCAAGAGGGATAACGTCGTCGATGTGGCTCTTCTCGAGCATTGCGTCCGCGAAGAGTTGAATCAACGGGCGCCGCGGGTGATGGGGGTCCTGCGTCCGCTGCGCGTGGTCATTGACAACTATCCGGAAGGGCAGGTGGAGGAGTTGGATGGGCCGTATCACCCGCAGGATCCCGGGATGGGGTCCAGGAGGATTCCTTTTTCCGGCGTGCTTTACATTGAACAGGATGATTTTCGCGAAGATCCACCGCCAAAGTTCTTTCGTCTGGCTCCCGGACGTGAAGTTCGTCTCCGCAACGCTTATTATATCAAAGGCGGGAGGGTAGTTAAGGATCCCCAAACCGGCGAAACGGTCGAGATACACTGCACCTACGATCCCGAATCCAGAGGCGGATTACCACCCGGAGGGCGCAAGGTCGAAGGAACCATACACTGGGTTTCGGCTGCTCATGCGCTTCCTGCCGAAGTGCGCCTTTATGATCGTCTTTTCCGGAGTGCCAACCCCAGCGGGGAAAAAGGAGATAGTGATTTTACAAAATATTTAAACCCCAGCTCCCTAACAACACTTCCATCAAGCCGGGTAGAGCCAAGTCTGGCAGGGGCTCCCCCGGGAAGCCGGTACCAGTTCGAAAGGCTCGGCTATTTCTGCGTGGATTCAGTGAATTCTTCCGCCGGAGCCCTGGTATTTAACCGGACCGTAACGCTGAGGGATTCCTGGGCGAAGATTGCGGCCAAGGAGAAAAAATAGGCCCGCTCCAGCTTGCACCAGATTTAGATGAATATTAAGGGTCATGCGGGAAGGAAAGGCTAACGCGCCAAAAGGAGGATGAACGTTGAAAGGAGCTTCGGTCGTTGCCAACATTCTCAAGCAGGAAGGGTCCGACTTCCTTTTCTGCTTTCCGGTAAATCCCCTGATTGATGCCGCGGCAGAATTGGACATTCGGCCGATCATGCCCTGTACCGAGCGGGCCGTTGTGGGAATGGCCGATGGATACACGCGGGTGATGAATGGAAAGAAAATCGGAATTTGCGCCATTCAACAGGGTCCGGGGGCGGAGAACGCCTTCGGGGGAGTGGCTCAAGCCTACTCGGATTCGACCCCCATCCTGATCCTGCCGGGAGCGCCTCCCGAGAGTCAACTCGGGACCCCACCCCACTTTGATGCTTTCCTGAATTACCAAAGGATTACAAAATGGGCGGCCCGCATCAACCGGGTGGATCGGATTCCGGACTTCCTGCGCCGGGCTTTCACCTATCTGCGGGTGGGTCGCCCCGGCCCGGTTCTGCTGGATCTTCCGGCGGACGTCGTCACGGCGGAATACGGAGAGAACGCCGTCCCTTATACTCCCGTCAAGGGGGGGAGGAGCATGGCCGATCCGCGGGATATAGAACTGGCTGTGGAAACCCTCGTCAAGGCTAAAAGGCCGGTCATCCACGCGGGCATCGGGGTTCTTTATGCCCAGGCATGGGAGGAGCTTCGGGAACTGGCCGAACTGTTGCAGGCCCCGGTCATGACGACTTTGCCGGGGAAAAGCGGCTTTCCTGAGGACCACCCTCTTTCCCTGGGATGCGGGGGGCTTGCCGGACCCCGGGCCGTCGCCCATTTCCTGCATGCGGCGGATGTCCTCTTTGGCGTGGGGAGCAGCCTCACCAAGTGGATATTCGCGGCGCCCATCCCGCAAGGGAAAATCGCCGTGCAGTTGACGATCGATGAGCGGGATTTGAACAAGGACTATCCGGTTAAAAATCTTTTGTTAGGGGACGCCAAGCTGATTTTGGTCCAAATGATCGAAGAAATTAAAAAGAAACTGGGAGAAGACGGAAAAAAAGGGGACGACCGGGCCGCCAAAGAGATCCGATCCATCAAGACCGGGTGGATGGAAGAATGGATGGACAAGTTGACCTCGGCGGAAACTCCGATCAATCCGTACCGGGTGATTTGGGATCTGCAAGAGACTTTGCGGAATGAGGAATCCATCGTGACCCATGATGCCGGAAGTCCGCGTGATCAGATGGCGCCGTTCTGGTGCGCGAGGAAGCCGAATAGTTATATCGGCTGGGGGAAGTCCACTCACCTTGGGTACAGCCTTCCTTTGGCCCTTGGAGCAAAAGTGGCTAAGCCGGAGAAGGTCGTTGTGAATGTGATGGGCGACGCCGCTTTTGGTATGAGCGGCACGGAGATGGCTACGGCAGCAAGGAACCAGATCGCTGTTTTGACCATTGTGCTGAACAACTCTTGCCTGGGGGGGTATGACAAACATATCCCCATCGCCAGTCAAAAGTTTGGAACGAGGTTTCTCCGGGGGGAATATTTCAAAGCAGCGGAAGCATTCGGGGTTTACGCGGAACGCATCGACTCACCCAAGGAAGTTATCCCCGCTATCCAGCGGGCTTTGAAGATTACTAAAGAAGGCCGTCCGGCTTTTTTGGAAATGATCACTAAAGAAGAGATCCCGCTTTCCAAATATTGGTAAACGGA
>CAZIDC010000186.1:0-6109 GCA_964537885.1 uncultured Syntrophaceae bacterium
CTGATTTTTTCCAGAGTATAAACGGCAACAAAAAAAGCCTCGCCCTCGACCTGAAATCGCCCGTCGCCAGAAAAATTCTCTACCGACTGGTGGAGGTTTCCGATGTCTTCATGGAAGGCTTCCGCCCGGGAGTGGCCAGCCGGATGGGTATCGATTACCCCACTTTAAGAAAAATCAACCCGAGGCTGATTTATTGCTCCATATCCGGTTACGGCCAGGAAGGTCCCTACCGGGACTTGCCGGGCCATGACCTGAATTATCAAGCCATGACCGGGATGTTGCACTGCTTTCAGGATGAAAATAGAAATTGCTTCGCGCCCGGGGTCGCGATCGGGGATCTTTCTTCCGGAATGTTTGCGGCCATCGGCATCCTGGCTGCGCTGCAGGGCAGGCAAAAAACCGGACAGGGCCAGTTTATCGACGTATCCATGTTCGACGGCCTTCTTTCCTGGATGACGACGCGCCTCGGAATTTTTTGGGGAACCGGCCGGTTTGAAAGGGACCGGGATGCCGGCTACGGGATCTTCCGGGCCAAAGACGGCCAGTTCTTCACCTTAGCGATCGCCCATG
This sequence comes from uncultured Syntrophaceae bacterium, assembly GCA_964537885.1. Classification (GTDB taxonomy): domain Bacteria; phylum Desulfobacterota; class SM23-61; order SM23-61; family SM23-61; genus CAZIDC01. Next base: position 571 of record CAZIDC010000186.1, read on the forward strand.
AAGATTGGTTCTGGGATCGACTCTGTGCTGCGATGTCCCTTCCTGAATACCAGGGAATTCGCGCGCCGGAGAGGAGAAGACGGAGGCCCGAATTGGCCGAAAGATTACAAAAGGTATTTCTCGGGAAGCCACGGGAAGAGTGGCTGAAGATTATTCAAGAAGCAGACGTGCCCATTGCTCCGATAAAGGGCCCGGAGGAGATTGAAAAAGACCCGCACGTTTTATTCCGGAAAATGATCTACGAGATCTCGACTTCCTCGGGAGAAAAAATCAAGCAAGTGGGTTTTCCCATGAAGTTAGCGGATATGCCGGACTCCTTGCGTACTCCCCCCCCGAAACTGGGAGAGCATACGGAGGAAATCTTGCGTTCTCTCGGATATGACGGGGGGGAGATCGCAGGCCTTAAAAAGGACGGAGTCACATGATCTGAGGCTGCTTCATCCAAGAAGAAGGAGGCTTAGGATGACTGTTGGAGATTTTCTGGCCAAGGCGGCTGTTCGTTTCCCGAACCATACCGCCGTCGTTCATCAGGATACGAGACTGACCACCCAAAAATTGCTGGAGCGAGTCTATCGCCTTGGCAACGCCCTTCTCAGCCTGGGGCTGAAGAAAGGCGACCGGGTGGGGGTGCTTCTGAACAACTGCCATCAAAGCGTGGAGTGCTTTTATGGCCTGGCCTGCGCCGGTCTCGTCCTCGTTCCGATGAACAGCCGGTATTCTGGCCGCGAGCATTTATACATGCTCAATGACTCCGATGCCCGGGCCATCCTGCTGGGCCATGAATTCCAAGAAGTCATTGCCTCCCTTTTACCCGAGGCCCATACGGTTTCCTGGCCTATTTGCGTAACAGGCCAGGCCAGAGAAGGGATGCTGTCTTACGAAGACCTGCTGGCCAAAGCTTCTTCGCAAAAACCGGAGGTAGAGATCTTCGACCGGGATGTTATCAACCTGCGATATACCGCCGGTACCACCGGCCAGCCCAAAGGGGTCATTCATTCGCACCGCAGCAACGTTATCGTGCTCTACAACAATTTGATGGAAGGGATCCGTGTGGAAGAGGGGGATGCCATTGCCCTGACGGGTCCGGTAACCCATGCCAGCGGCGCGATGATTCTCCCCCATATCGTGCGCGGGGCCAAGGTGGTCATTCTCTCCGGCTTTGATGAGCAGGCGCTTTTGGAGACGATTCAAAAGGAGCGGATCACTTCGCTCTACCTGGTCCCGACCATGATCGTTATGCTCCTGGCCTATCCGGAGTTAAAGAAATACGACCTGAGCAGCCTGGAAAATATCCGCTACGGCGCCTCGCCGATTTCCCCCGATGTCCTCAAGAGAGCGATTGAGGTTTTTGGAAATATTTTTGTGCAGGGCTACGGGTTGACCGAAGCGAGCATGCCGCTCACTCTTCTTTTGAAAGAAGACCATATTTTAGACGGAACCGAAAGAAAGCTGAAGCGTCTAAGTTCCATCGGCCGGGAGGTCAATGTCGCCCAGGTGAGAATTATGAATGATGACGGGAAAATCGTTCCTCCGGGACAAGTCGGGGAGATTGTCATCCGGTCGGACCAAGTCATGAAAGGCTACTGGAAAAACCCGCAAGCCACCGCCGAGGCGCTTCGCGGCGGATGGCTGCATACCCGCGATATGGGCTACATGGACGAAGATGGGTATATCTACTTAGTGGACCGTAAGGACGACATGATCGTGAGCGGCGGTTTTAATGTCTACCCTAAGGAGGTGGAAGACGTCCTCTACAGCCATCCGGCCGTGCTGGAGGCCGCGGTTTTTGGGGTCCCGGATGAGAAGTGGGGCGAGGCCGTGAAGGCGGCCGTTTCCCTGCGGCAGGGGATGCAGGTTACCGAGGAAGAGATCATCGAACATTGCCGGAAGCACCTGGCCGGTTACAAGAAGCCCAAGTCGGTGGACTTTATCAAAGACCTGCCGAAGAGCCCCTTCGGCAAAATCTGGAGAAGAAAGCTCAAGGAGGTTTACTGGCACGGGCGGGGACGGATGATTTCGTAAAAATACAAGGCAATGGGCGATAGGCGATAGGCAACAGGAAATCCATAGCCGATTGTCCATAGCCCATAGCCAAAATGAATAAGAAAGGAGAAGAAAATGGATCTGGAGCTAAAAGGAAAAGTAGCTTTAGTCAGCGGAGCCGGCCAGGGGGTGGGCCGGGAAATCTGCAAAATCTTAGCCGCCGAAGGTGCGAGAATAGCGGTTAACGACCTCTTTCAAGAAAAAGCGGACAAAGTAGCTAAGGAGATAAAGGATGCAGGAGGAATCGCCATCGGCGTGCAGGCGGACGTAACGAACCTTGATCAGGTCAAGGCTATGGTGGCCAAGGTGGGGGTGGAATTCGGCCCGGTAAACATCCTGGTGAATAACGCCGGAGTTCCCTGGGAAGTGCGCACGGGCCAGATCAAACGGACGGTTTTTATTGAATCGGAACCGGTCCTCTGGAAAAAGCAGATCGACCTTAATATGCATGGATGTTTGAACTGCGTCCATTCCGTGCTGGCGTCCATGGTCGAAAGGAAGGAGGGGAAGATCCTCAGCATCATCTCCGAAGCCGGGAGGACCGGGGAGGCCAACCTGGCGGTTTATTCCGGAGCGAAAGCCGGGATCCTGGGGTTTACCAAAGCGTTGGCCAAGGAAGTAGGCCGCTATGCCATCAATGTGAACTGCATCGCCATTGGAGCGACGGCCCATGAAGGAACCAAGCCGGCTTTGGACCCGGATGCCAGACCCGAAACCGACCCGAACCTGGCCAGGATTCTGAAAGTCTATCCCATTGGCAAAGGCCTGGGCCGGATTGGCCGTCCTTACGATGCTGCCTATGCGATTGCTTTCCTGGCTTCCCCCAAGGCCTGCTTCGTTACCGGCCAGTGCCTCAGCGTAAGCGGGGGATTTACCATGGTGTCCTAACAAATAGTGAGTTTCGGGTTGAAACCCATAAGGGCAGGCGAAAGGTTCTTGCGGCGTTGGGGACGGAAAAAGGGAGGGTTCAACATGAAGAAAATGAGGGCAGTCATGGTGGCGGGGGCTGGTTTGACCCGCTTCGATTCCTATGATGGCCAGCAGGGTCGTCCCGTAAAAGAATATTATGACCTGGGGAGCGAGGCGATTTTAAAGGCGCTAAAAGATGCGGGGATGGAATGGAAGGAGGTTCAGGCCGCCTTCTGTGGCAGTGTTTACTGCGGCACCGCCTCCGGCCACCAGACCATTGAAAAAATCGGCATGACCGGGATTCCCATTGTGAACGTGGAAAATGCCTGCTCGAGCGGGTCATCTGCTTTGCGGTTGGCCTACCAATCAATCGCGGCTGAGCTTTATGACGTGGTCATTGCCCTGGGATTTGAGAGCATGCCGCGGGGATTTATCAAGAGCACTTCCTGGCCCGAGTGGCAGAGAAAGATGGGCTTCAATGTCCAGCCCGCCTCTTATGCCATGGGTGCCGTTAGGTATATGGAAGAGACGGGAGCCACGGAGGAAGATTTTTCCAGGGTGACGGTGAAGAATCGGAAAAACGGGTCCTTAAATCCCCAGGCCCGTTTTCAAAAGCCTGTTACTCTTGAAGAAGTCCTCGCTTCACGGATGGTGGCCAAGCCCCTGCGGCTGCTCCATGCCTGTCCCCTGGCGGATGGAGGGACGGCGGTGATTCTTTGCAGCCAGGATAAATTAAAGTCAAAGACCAAGAAGGTCACCGTCGCCGCTTCGGTTTTGACGAGCGGGACCTATGGCCATGTTTATGGCGGGGGAAGCGTAAAGATTCATACCCCGGACACCGTAGAGGTCTCGATGGAGCAGGCCTGGGAAATGTCCGGATACGGGCCAAAGGACATGGACGTTGTCCAGGCTTACGACACCATGTCGCCGGGCGAGCTGTGGGACCTGGAGAAAATGGGTTTCTGCGGCAAAGGGGAAGCTCCCCGCTTGCTGCGGGAGGGATATTTCGACCTGAGCGGGAAGCTGCCGGTCAATACGGATGGAGGGCTCATGTCGCGAGGACATCCTTTGGGAGCAACGGCCCTGGCCCAGGTCATCGAGATTTACCGGCAGATCCGGGAGGAGGCCGGGCCCAGACAGGTCCCGGGAGCCAAGATCGGTTTGGCCCACTCGATGGGCGCCGGTCCCAACAGTGCCGTGGTTATATTAAAGCGCTAAACGCAGCGGGAAGGCCCGAAAGGAGAGACAAGGAGAGCAAAGAAGAAAGCTTCTCCTGCATTTCGCCCATTTCGCGCTACTAATACAAACGAAATAAGTCGCGTGTCATTGCGAGGAGCAAAGCGACGAAGCAATCCCAATCAAAAACGAGATTGCCACGCCCTCCGGGCTCGCAATGACTGTAACGATATTTACTTCGTTTGTATTAATACGAACGCATTTTTTTCTTTACCACCAAGTTAAATTTTAAGAAGGAGCAGAATATGGACTTTGATTTTACCGATGAGCAAAAGGCCTTGCAGGATACCGTGAAAAAATATTTAGCCCAGAAGGTTGAACCGATCGCGGACGAATACGACCGCAAAGGTCCGATGTCCAAGGAAGATGCGGTGAGGTTTCTGAAAGAGCTCAAGCCTTTTGGTTATGTGGGCACCCTGGTGCAGGAAAAATACGGCGGACCCGGATTGGATCACGTAACCTGGGGTGTGCTTCATGAAGAGTTGCGGCGGGCTTATGCCAGCCTGGGGGGCGTTGTGGGAATTACCTCGGCCGCGAGCGCGGGTTTAGCAGAATCTCCCAATGAAGAGTTGAAGCAAAGAATTCTTCCGGGCTTGCTCGCAGGCGATAAGATTATCTGCACCGCGATTACCGAGCCGAATTACGGTTCCGATGCTTCCGGGGTGGATACCAAGGCAATCTTAGATGGGAGTCACTACCGCATCAACGGCACCAAAATGTGGATATCCAACGGGACGATCGCCGATTACGTGATCGTCATCGCCCAGACTGATCCGGCAAAAGGGGCGTCGGGGATTTGCCAGGTCTTGGTGGAGAAAGAAAAATCTCCTTTCCTGGCACGGGAAATCCACAAGGTGGGGGTTCGTTCCTTCCCCACGGCCGAGCTGGTCTTTGAAGACTGCCAGGTTCCCAGGGAGAACCTTCTTTTTCCCGTAGGAGAAGGATACCGCAAGACTTTGCGCGGGCTGAACCATGCCCGGGCTAATGCGGCCATTGCCTCGGTGGGGATTGCCCAGGCAGCGTTCAATGCTTCCGTGCGCTACGCCAAGGAACGGAAGCAGTTTAAAAAGCTGATCGGATCCTTTCAACTCATCCAGGAGATGATCGCGGACATGGCTGCGGAAATCGATGCGGCCCGGCTCCTGGCCTACCGGGGATTCTATTTGATCGATAAAGGAGTCAAATGCCGCAAGGAGGTTTCCATTGCCAAGGCTTTTGCCACCGAGATGGGCGTGCGGGTGACCTCTAAAGCCATCCAGATTCACGGGGCCTACGGGTTATCGGAAGAATACCCCGTGGAGCGTTACTTCCGGGATGCCCGGTGCTACACGATCCCTGATGGGACAACCGA
>CAZIDC010000187.1:0-4404 GCA_964537885.1 uncultured Syntrophaceae bacterium
TTTTGGGTAAAGGAGATAAGAAAAGAACGCTTCTCTTACACCAGAGCCCGATTCATTTAACTGTTGAGGAGAAGTGAAAAGGAGAAACGGCATGAAGGTAAAACTCTTCTTGATATCTTTTCTTATGCTGTTGTTGGCTGGGGGATGTGCCGCTCCCCTCAAGAAAGGGCCGGATAAATTGACCTCTCCAAGGGCAGCGCCTCCCCCCCCGCCGGCGGGAGAAAAATTAAAAGAATTGGTAGTCCCCCAGAGGGAAGAAGCGAAAAAAATTCCAGAAAAGCTCTACTCCCTTTCGGCCCGAGAGGCCAATATCCAGGAAGTTCTCCTGGCTTTCTCCAAGGAGAGCGAACGCAATATCATCATCGATCCGGAATTGAGCGGCAAGGTGACCGTCGAGTTGAAACAGGTTACTTTGAAAGAAGCCCTGGAGGCCATTCTCTCCCCATTGGGCTGGACCTATCGCCTCGATGACAAATTTATCAAAATATCCAGACTCCAAATGGAAACCCGTCTTTTCACGTTAAATTATATCGCTACCAAACGAAGCGGGAAACGGGAGATATTTGCCAGCACCGGAGGGGGCTTACAGGGCGGCGGCGTTCCAGGACAACCGTCAGGTCCCGGCCCCGCTGGGGCCAGGACTGGATACAGCGACCTGATCAGCGTGGATGAAATGGATTTATGGAAGGAAATTCAAAAGGGATTAGAGGCCATCATCTTTAGCTCTGCGGAAGAGAAAGAAGCTGCGGCAGATCCCGGGAAGGCAAGCTGGACGAGGGTGGATACGCAGGGGAAAAAATTGATCGTCAATAAGTCGAGCGGAGTCATCTGGGTGACCGACTATCCGGCCAATCTGAATAAAGCCGCTTCCTTCCTCGAGACGATCGAGGGAAGTTCCCAGAGGCAGGTAACCATTCAGGCCAAAATCATGGAAGTGATCCTCTCCGACGAGCACCGGGCAGGCATTAACTGGAAGGTAATCCAAGGCCTTCCCCGTTCCTTGAATTTGGCCTGGGGTCTTACCAATCAGGCAGGAACCTCAGGTTTTCCAGGGGGCCCAACCGGCTTTACTTCTGGAACTGGAGTCGGGGCTATCGCCACCCCCGGTACTTTTCAGATCAACCCTTTTGGAGGCGTCTTTGCCCTGGGGGCGGCAGGAGTGGAGGTGGCTCTTTCCGACATCATGCAGGCCATCGCGGAACAGGGAGAGGTAAAGGTTCTTTCCAGCCCGACCATCTCAACCCTCAATAACCAGAAGGCAATTATTCGCGTGGGGAACCAGGACGTCTTCTTCATTACCGGAGCCGTGGCTACCCAGACTACGGTAACCCAGACCATCCAGCCCATGACCATCGATGTAGGGATTATCCTGGATGTAACTCCGCAAATATCTTCGGACGGTACCATCATTATGACCATCCATCCCAGCATCACGGAAAAGACAGGTGAGAAGGTTACTCCGGATGGCAAGACCACCTTTCCCCTTTTGAGCGTGAGGGAGACGGATACGACCGTTAAGGTCAGAGATAACGAGACGATTATCATCGCCGGGCTGATGCAGGAGAAGAAAGAACAAATCGTCATCGGTATCCCCGGGCTGCAATCGATTCCTCTGCTGGGCTGGTTGTTCCGCTACAAGGCTGAAAAGAAAAGTAATACGGAGTTGGTCATCATGATCACCCCGACCCTGCAGGTTGGGAAAAAAGTTGAAGAAGTCATGCCCAAATAGCGGGCAGTTCATGGTGGGTGACAGGTAACTTCCTGACCCAAGACCTATTCTGATTCTTATGGAAACTTGCATGTACCAGGAGTTTTACGGTTTAAAAGAAAGACCGTTTGCTTTAACTCCGGATCCTCAATTTCTCTTCCTGAGTGACGGGCACCGCACGGCCATCGATTCCCTTCTTTATGGGATCTATCAGCGGGAGGGATTTATGGTCCTTACCGGGGACATCGGAACCGGTAAAACCACCATTTGCCGGGCCCTCTTGGGAAAATTGGACAAAAAAATAAAGACGGCGGTCATCTTTAATTCCTTTCTTACCGAAGGAGATTTATTGAAAGCCATCCTCCGGGATTTAGGATGCCCTTCTAATGGAAGATCGAAAAAAGAACGCATCGATGTTTTGAACCAGTTTCTCGTTTACGAATTGTCTCAAGGTGCAAACGTAGCCCTCATCATCGATGAAGCCCAGAATTTATCCACCTTCGTTTTAGAGCAGATCCGCATGCTTTCTAATTTAGAGACGGAAAAAGAGAAGATGCTTCAGATTGTTTTAATTGGCCAAAGGGAATTGGAAAAAAAGCTCCAATCTTCTTCCTTAAGACAATTGAACCAGCGGATAGCCATTCGCCATCGACTTTTGCCCCTCACCCTGAGCGAGACCGAAAGTTATATCCAGCAGCGTTTAACGGTGGCCGGGGCCCAGGGGAATATTACCTTTTCCAGAGCCGCCCTCCAGGAGATCTACAAATTTTCCCAAGGAATCCCCAGGCTGATCAACCTTCTTGGCGAACGGGTTCTTCTGGCAGGTTTCGTTGAGCAAACCTACCATGTCCATAAGGGCCTCGTAAAAAAGGCCGAAAGGAGCCTTGCGGGCAGGGAAGCAAATTTTTCCTTTGCTTACCTCCGGGTTTTCCTGAGTCGTTCCATTCCCTTGTCGATTGCTTTATTGATCATTTTTTTCTCCTTAAGCGCCAGTATCCTCTCGAGCCCCAAAACGAAAGATTTCCTCTGGGCAAAGGTTCAAAGCGTCTACTGGCAAATTTCCGGCACCCGGGAACAACCAGCCTTGAAAATCGGGGAAAAGGAGCAGGGAAAGATTTCTGAAGGGTTTGCCGACGGAGGACCAAAGACGTGAGCTTGATCATGGAGGCGATTAAGAAAGCTCAGGAACTTAGGTTGTCAGAAGGGAAGGGGACTCCTTTTTTTAAAGACCCGGGCTCATTTAACGCAAAAAGGCCAAGGGTAGGAAAGTATTTCTGGAGGTTATCCCTCCCGGGGTTGGGCCTCATCCTTCTTTTTTTCATCTGGGGAAATTATCACCTGCCTGAGAGAACCCCCCCTCGGGAGATCAAAGTTGCCTCCGTGGAAGTGAAGGCTCCCCCCATTTCTCCCGCAACAAAAAAAGAATCCCCCGAAGTTTCTAAAGAAAAAACTCCCCCTCCCCGATTAGAAAAGCCTCGGGTAACGGCTAAGCTATTGCAGGAGGAAAAAAGAGAACAACCCATCGCCCAGCAGCAACCCATCCAAAAAAAGATGGATGAAGAGCAGAAAGTTGGCAAAGCCGAATCCCCTGAAACCAAAGGGGCCCCGGCCCTCGTCCCCCCCCTTGAAAGGGCCTATGCAGCGGAAACTAAGGAGACTCACTCAGCAACCCAGGCGACATCCGCGAGTATATCTTCCCCCCCGGCTCCCCCGCCGCCAGAGGCTTTCCGGAAGTCATTCGCCATTGAAAAGGAGGGGGAAAAGGATCAATCCGTTCAGGCTGCGGATGTCCTTACCCATTTCAATCAGGGGGTTTATTTTTCCCGCCAGCGAGAGATGACGAAAGCCCTGCAATCCTACCAGAAGGTGATTGAATTAGACCCTGCCCAGGCCGAAGCTTATAATAATATGGGAATCCTCTATCAGGACCTTGGAGATTTCGACCGGGCCCGGGAAGTTTATCAAAAAGCCCTGGAAATCAACCCGCGCTATGAGAAAGCGCATAATAACCTGGGAACTCTCTTCTATCTTGCCAACCGTTATGAAGAATCCATGGCCGCGTTTCAAAAAGCCCTCGCCATCAATCCTCGCAATATCGAAAGTTATTGCAATCTGGGGGCCCTGTATAAGAAAATAGGGCAAGGAGAAAAGGCGGTCGAGTGTTACCAGAAGGCCCTAACCATCAATCCGATCCATAGAGAAACCCACTACAATATCGGTTTGCTCTATGAGCATGCGGAACAAATAGAGCTGGCCATTGACCATTATCAAAAATTTATCCAGTTATCCTCCAGGACCCATCCCGATTTGGTGACGCAGGTGAAGAGGAATTTAAATTATTTGATACGGACCTTAAAGGATAGAAAAAAGGGACCTCTCCCAATTAATGGAGGGCCAAAGAACCGGCCTATTCAACGTTGATTTCACGGGCCCGGAGGAAAGGGCCCTTGGCAGGCTTCCTTAGAAGGCGGATAAAATGTCCAGAAAAGAGAGTTAAAAATTATGGCCGAGGGGAAAATAGGTTTTGGCGACTATTTAATCAGCTTGGGAGTCCTCACCGCCGACCAGCTAAAAAAGGCTCTGCAAGAACAGAAGCAGAGGGGGGAGAGGCTGGAACAGACGCTCATCCGGCTGAAGTACGCTAAGGAGGATCGGATTATGCAATGTCTGGCCGATCACTTCAGCCTTCCTTTCAT
>CAZIDC010000187.1:4504-6045 GCA_964537885.1 uncultured Syntrophaceae bacterium
CTTGAACCGGAGGAAAAAGTCTTACGCGTCCGCTTGCGCGTTGATGGCCTTTTGCATGAATTACTGACCCTGCCGAAAACGATCCATCCCTTACTCACCTCCCGCATTAAGATTATGGCCGAGATGGATATTGCCGAGACCCGCCTTCCCCAGGATGGAAGCTTAAACGTCAAGTTAGGGAACCGCAGTTTTGATATCCGGGTCTCCACCTTTCCCACCATTTACGGAGAAAATGTCGTCCTCCGCCTATTGGATCAATCAAGCCCCTTGATCAAATTGGAGGATTTAGGGTTCGCCGAAGACATGTTTTCCCGCTACAAGCAGTTGATCCGCAGGCCCAACGGGATCATCCTGGTTACCGGTCCAACCGGAAGCGGTAAGACCACCACTCTTTATGCCTCTTTGCATATGATCAATTCCGCGGAAAAAAACATCATTACGGTCGAAGACCCGGTAGAATATCGCCTGCCCATGATCCGGCAGACCCAGGTCAATCTTAAAGCGGGAATTACCTTCGCGGCCGGACTCAGGTCCATTTTGCGCCAGGACCCGGATGTTATTATGGTCGGTGAAATCAGGGATTTGGAAACTTCTGAAATAGCCATCCAGGCCGCTCTGACCGGCCACTTGGTGTTGAGTACCCTGCATACGAACGATGCCCCGGAGGCGGTTACCCGGCTGATGGACATCGGCGTAGAACCCTACCTGATTTCCTCGTCGGTCATCGGCGTATTGGCCCAGCGCTTAGTGCGAACCAACTGTCCAGATTGCCAGATCCCTTACGAAGCGGATCCGCAGGTTCTGACCGAGTTGGGTGAGAAATTCTCCCAAAGGAAGGAGCCCCTTATTCTTTGCCGGGGAAAGGGCTGCCCAAGTTGTAAGCAGTCAGGATATAGAGGAAGGAAGGGAATTTTCGAGCTCTTCTACAGCAATGAAAAGATTAAACAGCTGATTTCCGCCAAAGCCTCCACTCAGGTCATTCGCCAAACGGCCCAAGAAACAACGGGAATGATTTCTTTGAGGGAGGATGGGCTGCGCAAAGTTGCCCAAGGAATAACCACCATTGAAGAAGTGGACCGGGTAGCCTATCAGGGCTCCCTTGATAATGAAATAGGTTAGGAATTCCTCTCTCCGCCTGAGGCGGAAGAGGGGAAGGGTGAGGGGGTTTTTTAGACCTTTTCCCCTACCGCGATCAAGGATTGCCCCCAAAGAGGGGGAATGATTTTTTCCATCCGGATATAGAAGGGAACGATTTTATTAAAAACCTTGACCTGCCATACGGGTAATAAACGTCTTCTTAGAAGCGACCCATTTACAAACCACCCCATCACCCCCAATGGGTTGAAGAAATTGATTTGGCGCAGATGGAAACCATTCCGGATGAGCTTTTGCCGCAGCTCCTTTTTCCCATAACGCCGAAAATGGCCAAGTTCCTTATCCAGGACGTTATAAAGCCCTTTGAAAGCAGGGACCAGGACAATGACCTTTCCCCCCTTGGGGAGTAACTGGTAGAAGTTTTGCAGGACCGGATCATCTTCCTC
>CAZIDC010000188.1:0-6019 GCA_964537885.1 uncultured Syntrophaceae bacterium
ATTCCAACGTTTCCTCACTTTCAAACCGTAATCCTCGGTTCTCGAATATGCTTCCCACTAATGTTTTGTAGGTGTAATCTTTAAAATAAGCGGGTGAATTCTTTATTCGAGATCTATATGAATGGAGGGAAATTTTCTGAGGGTTGATAAAACTCTTTTTATCGATCCGGCCCGAGATCTCTTTGAAGAAATTTATTGTTGAACAGGTTGGCTTTTGTCTCCGGTGATTTTTCTTTGCCAGGTCTCGGCGCTTTTTAGGATGGTTTCTTCGTCGAGGGTTAAGAGCCTGCGGTTTTGCATGACCAATTGGCCGTCGATGATGACGTCGCGCACGTCCGCCCCCGTGGCGGAGTAAACCAACTGGGAGACGATATTGTAAACCGGCTGCAGATGGGGCGACTGCAGGTTAAGAATGATGATGTCCGCCTTCTTGCCCACTTCCAGGGAACCGATATCCTTTTCCATCCCCAACACCCTGGCACTCCCGAGAGTGGCCATATTCAGAACCACTGAGGAAGGCATCACCGTGGGGTCCAGCCGGTGCACCTTGTGCAGCTTGGCGGCCGAGTCCATCTCCTGAAAAAGGTCCAAATTGTTGTTGCTGGCGCAGCCGTCGGTTCCCAGCCCCACGGCTACTCCCCGGGCGAGAAGCTCCGGGACCGGCGCGACTCCCGAAGCTAACTTCATGTTCGATTCGGGGTTGTGCGCCACCCTAACGCCCCGGCGGGCGAGGAGGTCCATCTCCGCACCCTTCAGCCAGACGCAGTGGCAGGCAATCAGGTTGGATGAGAGAAGACCGAGGCTTTCCATTTGATTTACAGGGGTTCGGCCATATTTTCGAGAAACTTCTTCAAGTTCGCTTTGGCTCTCGGCCAGATGGGTGATCAGGGGAACGCCGTACCGGTCCGCCAAATTCCGACACCTTTGTAAGAGCCATGGAGAACAGGTATAAGCCGAATGGGCGAACAGGGCAGGGTGGATCAAAGAAGAATAGGCGGAACTCCGGATGAAGGATTCAGCCCTCTTAAGAGCCTGGTCAGGAGAAGGGGAATCGGGAGTCGGGAAATCAAGAACCCCTTGGGCCAAGAGGGCGCGCATGCCGGCTTTGGCGGTTGCCCTGGCGACCTGCTCTTCAAAAAAATATCCATCGGCAAAAGTGGTGGTGCCGGAACGGATCATCTCGGCGCAGGCCAAAAGCGTTCCCCGGTAAACGAATTCTTCATTCACCCATTTCCCCTCGGCTGGGAATATATATTTTTCAAACCAGGTTCGTAGGGGCAGATCATCGGCCAGCCCGCGCAAAAGAGACATGGGGGCGTGAGTATGGGCGTTGATCAGGCCGGGCATGGCCAAACAGCCCCGGCCATCGAGGCAGAGGCGGGCGGGAATATGGGGAGCGTCTCCAGCCCCCAGGCCGCTGATGAGGCTGTCTTTTATGGAAAGCCAGCCTGCAGGAATGAACCTGGACTGATGGGGAAGGGGAAGAAGGGATACTCTTTTAATGAGAATATCGGCCGGTAGATCCTGGTTCAATGAGGAATCCTCTGGAGGATCTTTTCTTTCATCTCCTGGGTTTTTTCCAGGATGGTTTCTTCGTCGAGGGTTAAGAGCCTGCGGTTTTGCATGACTAATTGGCCGTCGATGATGACGTCGCGCACGTCCGCCCCCGTGGCGGAGTAAACCAACTGGGAGACGATATTGTAAACCGGCTGCAGATGGGGCGACTGCAGGTTAAGAATGATGATGTCCGCCTTCTTGCCCACTTCCAGGGAACCGATATCCTTTTCCATCCCCAACACCCTGGCACTCCCGAGAGTGGCCATATTCAGAACCACTGAGGAAGGCATCACCGTGGGGTCCAGCCGGTGCACCTTGTGCAGCTTGGCGGCCGAGTCCATCTCCTGAAAAAGGTCCAAATTGTTGTTGCTGGCGCAGCCGTCGGTTCCCAGCCCCACGGCTACTCCCCGGGCGAGAAGCTCCGGGACCGGCGCGACTCCCGAAGCTAACTTCATGTTCGATTCGGGGTTGTGCGCCACCCTAACGCCCCGGCGGGCGAGGAGGTCCATCTCCGCACCCTTCAGCCAGACGCAGTGGCAGGCAATCAGGTTGGATGAGAGAAGACCGAGGCTTTCCATTTGATTTACAGGGGTTCGGCCATATTTTCGAGAAACTTCTTCAAGTTCGCTTTGGCTCTCGGCCAGATGGGTGATGAGGGGAACGCCGTACCGGTCCGCCAAATCCCGACACCTTTGCAAGAGCCATGGGGAACAGGTATAAAGGGCATGCGGCTCGACCGCGATGGAGATCAGCGGGTCGTTTTCCCAGCGTCTGATCAAAGCCTCGGTATACTCCAATCCCTTTTCCCGCGGCCCGTAGTTGGGCGAGGGAAAGTCGTAAAGCACCTCCCCGACCAGGGCCCGCATACCTGCCTCTTTGGCTGCCTGGGCTACCCGGTCTTCGAATAGATACATGTCGTCGAAGGTTGTGGTTCCGGAACGGATCATCTCGGCGCAGGCTAAGAGCGTGCTCCAATACACCTGATCGCCGTCGGACTTGGATTCGGCCGGGAATATGTAGCAATTCAACCAGTCAATCAAGGGCAGGTCGTCGGCCATACCGCGATAACAGGTCATGGCGGCATGGGTATGGGCGTTTACCAGCCCCGGCATAATCAAACATCCCCCGGCATCGATGGTTTTTTCGGCCTCGAAATTTTTCTTTACTTCGCTGCTTTCACCAATGGCCGCGATTTTTCCCCCGGCAATGGCCACGGCCCCGGATGAAAACGTTTCCAAGGTGCCGGATAGTGTCAGCAAGGACCCGTTGATCAGAAGCAAGTCGGCTCGTTTTTGGCGCTCATCACCCACAGCAATCTCCTTAGAATTTTCTTAAAACGCCTTCGATAATGCGGATCATTTTCCTTCCAGCCAATGCGGCATTGGCCAGAATCTCTTCAAGGGGAGCAGGCTCCATGCAATCCGGGTTATTAACGTTGGAGATGGCAGAGAATCCCAGGATCCGCAGGCCGCAATGGACGCCAACGATGACCTCGGGGATGGTGGACATGCCCACGGCATCCGCTCCGATTTGGCGCAGGAAGCGTGTTTCCGCCGGCGTTTCCATGCTCGGGCCGGCCACCATGACATAAACCCCTTGGCGCAACCCGATATTTTCTTCACGGGCAACTTGCTCGGCCCGGGCAATCAATTCTTTGTCATATACCGCGGTCATATCGGGAAACCTTGGACCGAAGGTATCGAGGTTGGGGCCGGTCAGGGGATTCAACTGGGTATAATTGATATGGTCGGAGATCGCCATGACATCTCCCGAAACAAAAAGAGGATTCAGGCCCCCCGCGGCATTGGAGATGATCAGGATTTTTACCCCTAACCGGCTCATAACCCGCACAGGAAAAGTTACGCGCGCCAAGGGATACCCTTCATAAAAATGGACCCTTCCCTGCATGACTAAAACATCTTGACCACCGCAACCGCCGAAGATCAAGCGGCCGGCGTGCCCTTCCACCGTGCTGGAAGGGAAATGGGGGATCGCGGCATAGGGCAGAGTCTGGGTAACCGAGATTTTTTCCACTAAGCCTCCCAGACCTGTGCCCAGGATGATGCCAATTCGCGGGCGGTTTTTAATCTTCGCAGCGATAAAGCCGGATGATTCCTCAAATTCCCTTAGAATCGCCTCCATGAAACGTGCTCCTGGAAAAGATTTTCCGTATCAATTTAGCGGTTTGAAAAAGTGGTTTTACCACCTTTGTTTAGGCCCGGGGGTCTGGGCGGAACGCGCCGGAAGCATCGGCCGGGTTTCGCTTGGCCACGAGGAACCCCGCGGGTTTCCGCCTAAGGAGGCGGGGGGCGTTTTCCCCGCCCCACCCGCGAAGAAATCAGTGCCTTATGATTCCAGGCGGGCCGTCCAGGCCCCCGGGCCTTGGATTCCCTTTACCCTTAGGTCCCACCTCTTTTCAAAGGGCTAAAGTGGTACGATTTTTCCAGAATCATATTGAAAATAAAAGAGCATGTCAATGGAGGAGAGGTCCTTGGTCACCCCCAAACCGGAGATGGACAAGAGAACAATCTGCTTCTTTCTATTGATTTAATTCCCCGGGTCTGGTAAACAGATTTAAAAATTCGAAAGCGAGAGGGACTTATGGAGATCATCAAGACGGAAGTTCTGGTCATCGGAGGGGGAGGGGCGGGCATGCGGGCCGCTTTGGCCGCCAGAGAAAAAGGCGCGGAAGTCCTGTTGGTTTCGAAAACGCCGCTTGGAAAGTCCACCTGTACGTATTTGTCAGCAGGTGCATTCACTCTTGCAGTCGGGGGACTCTCGGAAGAATCCCACTTAGCGTTAACCTTCCAGGCCGGGAAGGGGATTAATCTCCCCGAGCTGGTTGAGATTCTGGTGCAAGAAGCCCCGGAGCGAGTCCGGGAATTAGAACATTTTGGCCTGGTGGGAGAATGGCAGAAAGGAAGATTTCGCTGTCTTGGAAGGCCGACGGCAGCGGGGGCTCCTTTGGCCAATATTTTAGCGGATCGGGCCGTGAAACAAGGAGTATCTTTTTTGCCCTGGGTTATGGTCGGTGAGTTAGTTTTAGAATCAGGGAAAATAATAGGAGCCTTGGGCTTTGATTACCACCGGGGAAAAACGATCGGCATCCTGAGCAAGGCTGTAGTCCTCGCTAATGGAGGAGGGGGAGCTTTGTATTCCCGCCATGATAATCCAGTGCGGGCGACGGGCGACGGGTATGCTTTGGCCTTCCAGGTGGGTTGCTCCCTCCGGGATATGGAGTTCGTTCAGTTCATTCCTGTGGGTTTAGCTGAACCCGGCAAACCGACCCTCCTGATTGCCCCTCTCTTAGCCGATATAGGGCGTGTCGTCAATTCCCGCGGAGAAGATGTTTTGGAAAAATACCAGATCACCGATAAACCGGTGGCGGTGCGTTCCAGGGATTCTTTTTCTCTCGCTATTTTCAAGGAGGAAATGGAAGGAAGCCAGGTATTTCTCGACTTGCGGTTTTTATCTGAAAATGATTGGTTGAAGGAAAGTCTGGCCCGAAAGCAGCGGCCCATGCTCACTAAAAATTTCTTCTGTTCCGAAAAACCCCTGCGGATTTCTCCGATGTGCCATTTTTTTATGGGAGGAGTTGCCGCCGATCAAGGGGGAAGGACTGAAGTCCAGGGTCTTTTCGCCGCTGGCGAGGTGGTCGGAGGACTTCACGGAGCCAACCGGTTGGGCGGAAATGCCCTGGGAGAAATCCTGGTCTACGGGTATCGGGCCGGGAAAACGGCCGGGGATTGGGCCAATGAAAATGAATGGGCCAAATCCAGCGATTCCCTAATCCAAAAGAAAGGGGCTTCTTTCCAAGATCAATGGACGAAATCTGCTGGAGTCCTGCCGCCTAAATCTGTTCGCCGGAAGATTGGAGAGATTCTCTGGAAAGACGGCGGGATCTTACGTGATAAGGAAGGGTTATTATCGGCCCTGGAAAATTGCCAGCAAATAAAGGAGGAAGATATGGACCGGGTTAAAACCGAGACCTCCAAAGAGGTGATGGAGAAGCTGGAATTGGCCAACGCGCTCCTGGTCGGGGAAATGATCCTGCGCAGCGCTTTGTTGCGCGAAGAAAGCAGGGGAACCCATTTCCGGAAGGATTTTCCCAGGACCGATGACGCGCACTGGAAAGGGAATATTTTCCTGAAAAAATCCGGAGCGAGTATGCAGCTCGAATTCCGTCCCCTGCGTTAAAAAAATTCCTTGAAACTTTTCCCTTCTTCGAGTCAGGGAAGACGGGTAAAGTGGTGATCACCTGGGTCTGAGCTGAATTCAGCGGGCTGATTGATGAGATGGGGACGATGAAGGGGGTCAACGATGCGCATTGCCATTTTAGACGATTACTTCAATGGCGCACTCCGTTTGGCGGATTGGAGTCAACTGGAGGGACGCGCCGAAATTAAAGTGTTCACCGAGCACCTCGGTGGAGAGGAAAACGCCGCGAAGAGGTTGGCTGATT